>JAJQGZ010000227.1 GCA_021200075.1 Clostridiales bacterium
CCTCGGACATTTTGTAAACCATGTTACCATATCCGACATATTATCCGCCTGCCAACAAAACGCAAGAGAGCGACGGTTCATCCGTCGCTCTTTTTGCATACAATCCGCTTCTTCCTTGACCTCTTTGCAAAACTGTGGTATAATACTATCGAATTTTGCGGGAGGTTGTCGTATGAAAAGGACGCTGTCATTTTACTTTCAATAATATTGCTGCTTACATCGCTTTCCTGCGGCGTAGTTTCAAATGCCTCTGAAAAAAAGCATGTTGAGGACGCTTTGCTTTCGCTCGAAACCCAAAGTGGATATATCCCCGGCAAAACCGCTTCGGTTACATACAACTGCTTTGCATTCGTTAGTAATGTTTGTGAAAAAATTTACGGAGTTACATATTATTACGAACAGTAAAAGGGTAATTACCAATTCACTCATACAAGCAATTATTACACTGTTGATGAAACTGTTTTTCCCTATGCTTCGTCAACATCTGTGCGTAAATCATATGCAACTCAGCTTAAAAACTGGCTGCTTGAAAATGCCGCCGACGGCGATATTATTCAGTACGGCAGTGCCGATTCCTCTTACAGTAAAAAAAACATACTGTCCTGATTTAGCATATTGATGAGGAAAAAATACAGGTTCTCCATTCTAATTACGAAACTAAAAATATTCCTGCGTCCGCAGTTCGTCTCGATACAATTTATTGGGACAGCTTCACATCAGACCCGTCAAATAATAAATACGATTCAAGCGATAATTTGTATTCTCTTAATCTCCTTTTCGGCTCAACTATGAAGCTTACGCAGGGTATGGGAATATCAATTAACAGATATTCGTATTTGGAGCCTGTATATTGGCTCGATTCTCTTTCAAAATATATTCCCACTGTTACTAAAACCGAGAGAACGAGGTGTACATCAATCAAAGTCAGCCGGAATGAAGTTGACGGCGCAACCGCCTACAGCCTTGAATACAGGAAGCAGGAGGACACCGAATGGTCTGTCGCTTCATATTCTATTCTTACAACAAATTACACCGTAACCTCTCTTACAACAGGCAGTACATATTGCTTCAGAGTTCGAGCGTTTGCGGAAAATGAATGGAAGGATTATTCAACCGAAACCGTAAAATCCGCTTTGCCTCCCAAGCCGTCAAATATAACCGTTACCGCCGTGTTGTCGGGAATACAAATTGACTGGGCGACAAGGAAAGATATTTCCGGTTGTATAGTTTACCGCAGCGAAAGCAAGAACGGTGCGTATACACAGCTTGCCTTGCTTGATAATAATACGCAAACCTCTTATACCGACAGCACCGTTAAGGCAAACAAAACATATTATTACAAAATTCAGCGTTTTGTTTATGTTGATTCTCAGCCGATTTACAGCGAAATATCGTCAGCTGAAACAGGCAAATATTCCATTTCCGCTCCGTCGAGATTGAGCGTTTCGTCAAAGAGTAAAACCTCTGTCTCCGTTTCGTGGAAAGCGGTTGATAACGCAACCTCGTATACTGTAGTGTGCCGACTTAAAGGTACTAAAACTAAAAAAATTATTACAACCTCGTCCTTGAGCTGTACATTCAAAGGTCTTACGCTCGGCAAAAAGTACAAAATTAAAATTAAGGCTAATCGCTCTTTTGGCTCGTCCGCTTATTGCAAGGCTGTTTCAATTACAGCAAAGCCGAAAACTCCCACATTATCCGCTGTCAGGAAGTCGGGTAACATTAAACTCAGCTGGGATAAAATTAATGGCATCAGTGGATACTATGTCTACCGTGCGTATTCCAAAAACGGTAAATACACCTTGATTAAAACGGTTAAAGGCAAGAATAATACCTCCTGCTCATTAAGGACTTATTCCTCGTCTAAGTATTACTACAAGGTTAAAAGCTATGTTAAGAAAGGCTCGACCGTTTATACAAGCTCTTATTCTAAAGTTTTCAGAGTATAGCGTTATCGGTCTGTTGTCGATTATCTTTCGACATTAAGCGATTATTTTCCGTTTTTTAAGATTTTTTCGGTTTAAGATTTTTTCGGATTGTTTTATAGATTGTTTTATATATTTCTCGTTAAAATACTTGACATTTAATTGTATTTTGTATATAATTTTGCTTGGATATTAAAAGAATATCAAATATCCCCGAAAAGGTCGGAGGGAGGGAATGTAATGAGCCAGGTAAAAGTAAAGGAAAATGAATCTCTTGACAGCGCTCTCAGGCGTTTCAAACGTCAGACTTCGCGTGACGGAATAATTCAGGAAGTTCGCAAAAGAGAGCATTATGAAAAGCCTTCCGTTGCTCGTAAAAAGAAGAGCGAGGCTGCTCGTAAAAGAAAGTATAAATAATCTTTATACATATTTATACATAGCGGGAGCGGTTTTGTCGCTCCCGTTATTTTGGTTCTTTTAAAATATTGTGGTAAGTTTGTAGCGTTTGGATAGCATTTCCACGCACGGGAAACCTGTAGGAGCGGATATTATCCGCCCGCCATATTCGTGTGGAATAAAATATCTCAATCCATACCAAACATTTAACAGAACCATTATTATTCAGTGATTTAATGCTTATACTTATTTGTGGTGGTAATGTTGAAAAAGATACTTATTTTAAACGGCCCCAATCTCAATATGACCGGAATAAGGAAGAAAAATGTTTACGGCGGTGAAACGCTCAAACAAATCAACGATGAACTCAAGTTGTACGGCAAAGCAAACGGTGCAAAGCTTTCTTTCTTCCAGTCAAATCACGAGGGCGATATAATTGATGTCATTCACGAAAGTAAGGACGAGTTTGACGGCGTGGTAATAAACGCAGGAGCTTATATTCATTATTCCTATGCCATTCGTGACGCAATCGAAGCCGTAAAAGAGTATACTCCTTTTGTCGAGGTTCATATGTCGGATATTCACAAAAGGGAGGAATTTCGCAATATTTCAGTTATTACAGATGTCTGCGTGAAGCAAATTTGCGGTTTTGGCAAGGATAGTTATAAAATGGGTATTGATTTATTGCTGGAAATATTATAAAATATAATCAACTACTATTATTAATGATTTTAAATCATATTACTCGGAGGTAAAAGTATGGTATCAGCAGGTGATTTCAGGAACGGCGTTACATTTGAAATGGACGGCAAGGTATATCAGATTATCGAATTTCAGCATGTAAAGCCGGGCAAAGGTGCTGCATTTGTAAGAGCCAAGATTAAGAATGTTATTGAGGGCGCCGTGGTTGAAAGGACATTTAACCCGACGGAAAAATTCCCCACAGCTTATATCGAGAGAAAAGAAATGGCGTATTCCTATAACGACGACGGGCTTTATTATTTTATGGATAATGAGACTTTCGATATGATTCCCGTATCGCAAGACGACCTTTCCGACAACTTCAAGTTCGTTAAGGAAAATGAAATTTGCCGTATCCTTTCATATAAGGGCAAGGTTTTCGGTGTAGAACCGCCGACCTTTGTAACTCTCGAGGTTATTCAGACGGAGCCGGGTCTCAAGGGCAATACAGCTACCAATACTCTCAAACCCGCCGTTGTTGAAACCGGAGCGGAAATCAGAGTTCCTCTCTTCATTAACGAGGGCGATATGATTAGGATTGATACAAGAACCTGTGAATATATGGAAAGAGCGTAACAGCCCTCTGTATATTATATAACCGTTGTTAATCATTAATTTTAATGGTATTATTAAAATGATATTATTAAAAGGAGTTTTTATTTATGGAAACTACAGAAAACTTGGGCTATCTCAAGGGTCTTATTGACGGACTTGAGCTTGACAGATCAAAAAAGGAAACCAAAGTAATCAATGCAATTGTTGATGTTCTCAGCAATATAGTTGAGGATATTGACGATATGACCGAGGGAATGGAACTTCTTGCCGACCAGGTTGATTCTATCGACGAGGATCTTGCCGAGGTTGAAGATTTTGTTTATGACGACGATGCTGACTTTGATTGTGATTGCGATTGTGACGATTGCGATGATTGCGACGACGGCGAATTTGAGGTTGAGTGTCCTCTTTGCGGCGAAGAATTTGTTGTAGATGAGGATACCGCTATGCAGGGCAGTGCGCATTGCCCCAACTGCGGTGAAAAGCTCGAATTTGAAGTATGTGAATGTGACGATGACGATGATGATGATGATGATGACTGATTTTCGTTATCAAAACGCAAAAAGGTGAGCGTTATGAAAAAATTTTTAGCTATAATCTTATCGGTATTGATGGTGGGTTGCGTCTTTGCCGCCTGCTCTTCTTCGGATGATACTTCTGCCGACAGCACCGATGCTTCCGGCAGCGATTCCTCCGCTTCTGAGGTTACCACGGACACTGCCGTTATTAAAGAGTCCGATGCTATCAACTTTATTAAAGAGGAATACACAGAGGAAGAACTCGGTCTTGACGGTCTTAAAGATAAATATTCATTTATGGTTGCCGAGTCGGGAACGGAAATCGACGGTGAAAATTATGTCAAGGTTGCCGCTAATGTTATGACTCAAAGCGATGTAACTACAGAGGACGGAAATGTTACCTATAATTTCCAGACTGTTGGCGAATATTATATTTCTTTTGATGGTCAAACTGTTCTTATGAAAGATTTGGAATCCGGCGAGTACAACGAACTTGAAAGCAGATATTCCGATTACAGTGCAAAGATACCGTAGTTATGCTTTTGTTAAACTTACACGGCGGTTGTCTTTGCATTGTTTTTTTATTTGCTTTGGTTTATTTATAGTTGAAACATTTAATCGTTTATGTTGTAATTTTTTATGAAATTAAAGCATTACAAGAGTGAAAATTATGGAAAAGTCACAAAAACTGTGTCCGTTCGGTTGGGTTGACAAGATTGGTTATGCGTTCGGTGATATGGGGTGCAATTTCTCATTCCAGCTTGTCACTAACTATATGTATCTTTTCTATACCCAATGTATCGGTCTTAAAGCCACAACATGGGCTTGTATTATTATTGTCGCTAAGGTATGGGATGCGATTAACGACATTCTTATCGGCAATATGGTTGACCGTAAACGCATCGGCAATAAAAGCAAATTTAAGCCGTGGATTATAATCGGTGCCGTCGGTCTTGTAGTATTTTCGGTTATGATTTTTACGCCTGTTGAGAGCTTTTCGTATACTGGCAAAACTGTTTGGTGTCTTGCGGCATATTGTCTGTGGTCGGTTGCTTATACTCTTGTAAATGTACCTTACGGTTCTCTACACTCCGTTATAACGGATGTTCCCAGGCAGCGAACAACCCTTTCCACATTCAGGAGTATCGGTGCGGCGCTTCCTGCTGTATTGGTAATGGTTTTGCCGCAGATAGTCTATACCGGCGATTCTTCAAACGAGGGCGAGCAGGTGCTTTCATCAAGCCGTTTGTTTATAGTTTCAATAGTATTTTCCGTTGTAGCTCTCATCGTCTTCCTTGCTATGTGCAAGATGGTAACCGAGCGTGTTCAACGCAAGGAATCAAATACAAAAAAGGTAAGCTATATTTCCACTGTTGTATCGTATTTTACAAACCGTCCTTTGATCGGTATTACAATTGCCACAATCGGTGTTGTTGTGTTCTATAACTCGACCACATCGGTCAATAACCTTGTGTTCCAGTTCTATTTTGGCGATGCGCAAAAAGCAACTTGGGCGATGATAGCAGGTTATCTTCCGCTTGTTTTGATGATGCCTTTTGCATCCAAAATTTCCGCTTCTATCGGTAAAAAGAAGTTTATCTGTATATCGAGTTTTATTAGCTTGATCGGCGGAATAATTATGCTCTTTTTGCCTATTACTCCGGACAACAAAGGAATTATTCTTTATATTATCGGCTTGATGTTCCTCAACTTCGGCTGCTGTATTTTCCAAATTATTGTTTGGGCAATCGTTGCCGATTGCATTGAAAAGAGCTATCGTGAAAAGGGCGTCAGGGAAGAGGCTTCGCTTTATGCGCTTTATTCATTCTTCCGCAAGCTTTCCCAGGGTATCGGTTCGGCAGTTTCCGCATTGGCGCTCAGCGCTGTCGGATATGACGAGAGCGCTACAATTCAGGCTTCGGGAGTTCCGGAGAATATTAAGAATCTCTATATCGTATTTTCAATTGCCGCTGCAGCGATAATCACTTTTTCAATGCAATTTATTTATAATATAGAATTTAAAGAAGAACAGACCTTCGGCGCATCCTCCGATAATAGCGGGGAGCTTACCGAGTAATAATATTAACAAATCAACGGAGGTATATAATTTTGAGAAATATTAAGAATATCGATAAAGATTGGCTTTTTTCAAAAGAAGCTTCAACAGTTCCGTCAGTACTTCCGCAGAATTGGGAGCCGGTTGATTTACCGCATACCTGGAACGGAGTTGACGGTCAGGACGGCGGCAACGATTATTACAGAGGTAAGTGCTTTTATGCAAAGCAAATTAAAGCGTCCGATATGCCTCAGGGCGATGAGGTGTATATTCAGCTCGACGGAGTTAATTCCACCGGAGTTGTATATTTTAACGGTAAAGAGCTTATAATTCACCACGGCGGATATTCCTCTTTCAGAGCCAAGCTTACCGATATTAAAGAGGATAATCTCCTTGTAGTCACAGCGGATAACAGCCCCAATGATTTTGTCTATCCCCAAATGGCGGATTTCACATTCTACGGCGGCATTTACCGTGATGTTACGCTTATCGGTGTAAATTCCTCTCATTTTGACCTTGATTATTACGGTGCGCCGGGTATTGCCGTTACACCTAAAATCGAGGGTAAAGATGCTCAAATTGAAATGCAGGCATATGCAAACGGTGAGGTTGAATTTACCGTTACTGACGGCGAAACAGTTGTCGCCTGCGTTTCGGCGGACGGCAAGAACCCAAAAGCAACAGTGACAATAAACGATGTTCATCTTTGGAATGGCACAAAAGATCCGTTTCTTTATACTCTCACGGCACGGCTTATTAAAGACGGAGAAGCTGTTGACGAGGTTTCCTGCCGTTTCGGTTGCCGAGAATATAAAATTGACCCGCAAAAGGGTTTTATACTTAACGGTAAGGAATATCCTCTCAGAGGCGTTTCGAGGCATCAGGACAGACCGAAAATCGGTAATGCGCTCCTGCCGGAGTATCACAAGGAGGATATAGAACTTATTTGCGAAATGGGTGCAAATACAATTCGTCTTGCCCATTATCAGCACGCACAGTATTTTTATGATCTTTGCGACGAAAAGGGACTGGTTATCTGGGCGGAAATTCCGTATATTTCAAAGCATATGCCAGCCGGTGTTGAAAATACAAAAACGCAGATGACTGAGCTTATCAGCCAAAATTATAATCATCCCTGCATTGTTGTATGGGGTCTTTCAAACGAAATTTCAATGAATGGTGTCAGCGACGGTTTGATTGAAAATCATAAGATGTTAAATGACCTTGCTCATTCTATGGACAAGACCCGACCGACCACTATCGCTGTCGTTACAATGTGCAGTCCCGATAACGAATTTGTTAAGATTCCCGATGTGCTTTCCTATAATCATTACTTCGGCTGGTACGGCGGAAACACAGATATGAACGGCCCGTGGTTTGACAATTTCCATAAAAAATATCCTAACAGAGCTGTCGGTATAAGCGAATACGGATGTGAAGCGCTTAATTGGCATTCCTATGCGCCGGAACAGGGGGATTACACCGAGGAATATCAGGCGCATTATCACGAGGAGCTTATAAAGCAAATCGCCGACAGACCCTATCTTTGGGCAACCCATGTATGGAATATGTTTGATTTTGCCGCCGACGCAAGAGCGGAGGGCGGAGAAAACGGAATGAACCATAAGGGTCTGGTTACATTTGACCGTAAGTATAAAAAAGACGCCTATTATGCTTATCAGGCTTGGCTTTCCGATAAACCGATGGTGCATATCTGTTCAAAAAGGTATGTTGACAGAACGGAAAATCCCGCAAAGGTTACC
Organism: Clostridiales bacterium; assembly: GCA_021200075.1. Taxonomy (GTDB): domain Bacteria; phylum Bacillota; class Clostridia; order Oscillospirales; family Acutalibacteraceae; genus Eubacterium_R. The sequence goes on from JAJQGZ010000227.1 coordinate 7,955, forward strand.
GTATATTCAAATCAGCCGGAGGTTGAGATTTTTGCAAACGGTGAAAGTATCGCTAAGCAAACAAAGGCTAAATATCCGTTTTTCTACTTCACCGTGCCGAATGACGGTGAAACTAAAATTACCGTTAAAGCGGGCAATTTAACCGATGAAAGCGTAATCAAAAAGGTTGATAAACCTAATGAAGATTATATTATGAAAGAGGAAGGCTCGGTTATCAATTGGTTTGAGATAGATACCCCCGTAGGTTATTTTTCGATTAATGATACAATCGGCGATATTCTTTCCACTTTCAAGGGCAAGCTGTATGCAATAAAACTTGTTAAAATCATTTTAAACGCTCTTTCAGACGGTAAGGATAAAAAAGAAAAGACCGAAAAGGAAAAGGGCAAGAAAAAGGAAAAAGGCATCAGCATAATGGGCTTTTCTCTCAATAAAACCATGATAGATATGGCTAAGGGATTCACTTTAAAACGAGCGCTTATGATGCTCGGCGGTAAGTTTACAAAAGAGCAGATTTTGCAAATTAACGCCGATCTAAATAAAATCAAAAAACCGTCTAAATAATTACATTTTTTGTAAAATATAAAGTTAGGCAAAATGACAATAGGCTTTGTCGGGAATGTTTTTTAATTTTCGGCGGAGCCTATCGTTTTGTTTATACGGATTTTCTCTCGGTTTGTAAATAAATGATTAAAATTGTAAATAAAGTGTTAATAAACCCTTGACTGCCGATTTATGTACTCATATAATATTCAGTAATATTTGTTACACAATCCTAATCTATTTTAAGTTTAAGGAGCAGTTATGGTTAAATCAATGACAGGCTTCGGCAGAGCCGTATCAAAGCTTGACGGATATAATATCACCGTGGAGCTTAAATCTGTCAATCACAGGTATTTTGAATTTTCTTCCCACATTCCCCGTCAGTACGGATTTATTGACGATAAGCTTAAATCATTTGTCAATTCACGCACTTCAAGGGGTAAGGTTGATTGCTATGTTGGCATTGATACGTTTAATACCGATTCGGCTGATGTTGCGGTTAATAAGGCTCTCGCTTTTGCTTATGTCAAAGCACTGCGCGAGATTGAAAGCGGATGCAGTATTCCATCGTCCGTCACCGCATTTGATATTGCCCGTTTTCCCGATGTTCTTATTGTGAAAAAGACTGAGGAAGACGAGGATAAAATTTGGAATATTGTCAAATCCGTTGCTTCTCAGGCACTCGATAATTTTATTAATATGCGTACCGCCGAGGGCGAAAAAATGCGTGAAGATATTTTTTTCCGTTCGCAGACAATTCTCGATACCGTTTCTTATATTGAAGAACGCTCTCCTCAAACCGTCAAGGAGTATAACGATAAACTGATTGAGAGGGTTCACAATTTAATCGGCGATGTTACGCTTGATGAGAACAGGATTATTCAAGAGGTTGCCGTTTATGCAGATAAGGTCGCCGTTGCCGAGGAAACCGTAAGGCTTCGTTCCCATATTTCCCAGCTTCACACTTTCCTTGACAGTGACGAGCCGGTCGGCAGGAAGCTTGATTTCCTTGTGCAGGAAATGAACAGGGAAGCCAGCACTATCGGCTCAAAATGCAATGATGTTGAGATTGCACGCAGAGTTGTTGATATAAAGGCAGAGATTGAGAAAATTCGTGAGCAGGTTCAAAATATTGAATAATATTTCTTTATCTGATTTTCTGTGTGGTGATTTTATATGAATTTTATCAATATAGGCTTCGGCAATTTAATTAATGCCGACAGGGTTATCAGCATTATTTCTCCGGATTCCGCTCCGGCTAAAAAAATTGTTCGTGACTGCAAATCGAGAGGTGCGCTTATTGACGCAACCCACGGCAGGAAAACTATGAGCGTTATTATTACCGACAGCGATAATGTCGTTCTTTCCTATCTTGATATGAAGCGCATTGCTTCAAAATTCGGCGTTGAGGTGGATGAATATGAACAGTAATAACGGTATGCTTGTCGTCTTTTCAGCTCCGAGCGGCTGCGGAAAGGATACGGTCTTTCACGAATTATTAAAGCGCAGGGACGATGTTGTCGAGTCAATTTCCGCCACAACCCGTCCTCCGAGAAACGGCGAGCTCGACGGCGTTGATTATTATTTTCTCTCGGTTGACGAATTTGAGCAAATGATTTCCGACGGCGGTCTGCTTGAATATGCCAGCTATAACGGCAATTATTACGGCACTCCGATAAAGGGAGTTGAAAAGGCTGTAGAAAGCGGAAAAATCTGTTTTTTGATAATCGAGGTTCAGGGAGCGCATAAGGTTATGAAAAAGTATCCAGACTGCGTTTCCATATTCCTTGTTCCTCCGAGTATGGAGGTGCTTCGTCATCGGCTTTATAAGCGTAACAAGGACAGCGACGAGGTTATCAGCCGCCGCCTTGATATTGCCAAGGAAGAACTGAATTATCAGGACAGATATACTTATAAAATTATTAACGATAATATTGACGACTGCGTTAATTTTATTAATAAAATACTTAACGATGAGCTTAAAAAAAGAAAAGCCGGCGAAGTATAATTTATTCGCACTTTCTTTTGATATAGATATTTTAAAATTATCTCGGCGAATGTCCGCAGTGCCGAGCTTGTTTTAAGCGGACGGAAAGGTTTGGTTATTATGTTTAATCCGGATTTAAAAGAATTGTTAAAGGGCTGCAACAGCCGTTACAGCCTTGTTGTAGGAACAGCTAAGCGTGCAAGAGAAATTCAGGAGGAAGCCATCGAGTACGAGGAGCATATTGACGAAAAGACAATTTCTATCGCTATTGAGGAAATACTCGAAGGCAAATATGTTATCGAAGAGCCCAACGAGCTTAAACCAAAAGAGTGAACCGACTTATTGCCGTTGTTGCGGTTGAAAATACTTTTTTCAATACGGATTCGGATTATGATTACTATGTTCCGTCCGATTGTGAAAAGTCCGCAAAAATCGGTATGCGTGTTGAGGTTCCGTTCGGCGGCGGCAACAGATTGCGAAACGGAATAATAATAAAGCTTTTTACGGGGATTAATTCTTCTTTGAAGGAGATTGGTTCTTTTATAGGCGATAAGCCGGTTTTGAGCGAGGAAATGATTTTCCTTGCCGTCTGGCTTAAAGAAAGATGTTTTTGCACAACCTATGATTGTCTCAGGCAGATGCTTCCCAGGGGCTTCGGCAAAATCGGAGACGCAAGCGAAAAGCATATTCGTTTTCTTATTCAAAATCAGGATGAGCTTCTGCATTTAACGCCAAAGCAAAAGAGCGTTGCGGATTTGCTTTGTGATATCGGCAGCGCCGGTGTATCTGAGGTATGTGAATTTTGCTCAGTGAGCAAGGGTGTGCTTAAAAATCTTGAAAAGCTCAAATTGGTTGAATTTTTTGATAAAGAAGTTTACCGCTTGCCGTACAGGGACATTCCTCAGCTTCAAAATACCGATATTGTCCTTTCGCCTAAACAACAAAAGGCGTATGACACATATTTTAATATGCTTGAAAACGGCGGTGGAACAGGGCTTCTTTTCGGCGTAACCGGAAGCGGAAAAACGCAGGTTTATCTCAAACTGATTGATGCTGCCGTGAAAAAAAACAAGGATGTTATTGTCCTTGTGCCGGAAATCGGTCTTACACCGCAAACCTTGGCTATATTCCACGCAAGGTATGGTGATAAGGTAGCCGTTTTGCACAGCGGACTTTCCCTTGGCGAACGCAATGATGAATTTAAGCGAGTCGACAGGGGAGAGGCAAAAATTGTCGTAGGTACAAGAAGCGCTGTTTTTGCTCCGCTTCATAATATCGGTCTTATTATAATTGACGAGGAACAGGAGCATACTTATAAAAGCGAACGCACACCAAAATATCACGCTAGGGAAGTTGCTAATTTCAGATGTAAGTATAATAAAGCGTTACTGCTTCTCACCTCCGCAACCCCGAGCTTGGAAAGCTATTCCAATGCCGTAAACGGTAAATATACCCTGTGTGAGATTGACGAAAGATACGGCGATTCAAAATTACCGCAGGTTATCACTGTCGATATGAAGCAGGAAATAAGCAAGGGCAATAAAACTCCTCTTTCGTCAAAGCTCAAGGAGCTTTTGCAGGAAACTCTCGATAAAGACAAACAGGCTATATTACTGATAAACAGGCGAGGGTACAATACCTTTATCGCCTGTAACGACTGCGGCTATGTTCTCACCTGTCCGAATTGCTCCATTTCGCTGACATACCACAGCTATAATAATTCGCTTAAATGCCATTACTGCGGATATGCCAAAAGTCTTGACAATACCTGTCCGCATTGCGGCGGCAAAAATATACGCTACAGCGGCTACGGTACGCAAAGGATTGAGGATGAGATTTCCGCCGTTTTTGAGCAGGCGAGGATCTTGCGTATGGATGCCGATACAACTTCGTCAAAGTTTAGCCATGACAGGCTTTTTTTAGCATTTTCAAATCACGAATACGATATTCTTGTCGGTACACAAATGGTTGCAAAGGGTCTTGATTTTCCAGATGTTGAGCTTGTCGGCGTGGTTAATGCCGATAATTCGCTTTATGACGAAAACTACAACAGTGCTGAAAGATGCTTTGACCTTATAACCCAGGTAGTCGGCAGGAGCGGAAGACGGGGAGAAGAGGGTAAAGCCGTTATTCAAACGGTAAACCCCTATAACGAGACGCTTGAATATGCCGCCAATCAGGACTATAAGAGCTTTTATAAGGACGAAATCGAGCTTCGGCGAATGTTGATTTATCCGCCGTATTGCAATATTTTTTCCGTTTCATTCAGCGGTGAAAAGGAAAATACCGTTGCTTTGTGCGCTAAAAGCTTTTTTGAAATATTCACGGAGCTTAACGAGCAGGCACAGCAGAAGATAATAATTCTCGGGCCGAGTGCCGCTAAAATTTCAAAGTTAAATAATTTTTACAGGTATAGACTGTTCATTAAATGTAAAAATTCAAAAAGTATTCGCACTGTGTTCAACGAGGCTTTAAAAAGAATAAATAAAATAAAGGAATATAAAGAGATTTGTGTATCCGTTGATATTAATCCGACGGATATGAATTAGGAGAATAAAAATGGCGTTAAGGAATATTGTAAAATTAGGCGACCCTATTTTGTACAAAAAGAGCCGTACTGTTGAAAAGTTTGACAATAAGCTTGCAACTCTCATTGGCGATATGCTCGATACTATGTATCACGGCGAGGGAATAGGTCTTGCAGCTGTGCAGGTGGGTATTCTCAAAAGAGTGGTTGTAATCGACATCGGCGAAGGCCCGATTGAGCTTGTCAATCCGCAGATTACCCTAAGCGAGGGAGAACAGATTACTCAGGAGGGTTGCCTTTCGTTACCGGGTAAATTCGCCAATACAAAAAGACCCCAAAAGGTGCAGATTAAAGCGCAGGACAGAAACGGAAAATGGAAAGTTCTCACAGGTGAGGATTTAAAGGCAAAAGCGTTTTGCCACGAGATTGACCACCTTGACGGAATACTTTTCACTTCCCATATTGTTGACAGTGAATTTCTGCAAACCAAGTAAAGGCGATTTCGGCATTTTTATAAAATACACAATTGGAGTTGAATAATCGTGAAAAATATAAAGTGTATATCTTTATCATTATGTTTCAGCATTTTTCTTTCCCTGTTTGATTTTGCAGCTTGCGCTTCGGATTTATCCCTTGATATTTCCGAGGAAACTTCTTTTACCTTTGACGGCGACAGCGTCACTGTGTGCGAACTCGGCGATACCGCTTATGAAGTTGCGGTATATAATTCATCTGATGAAGAAACCGAGGCGTCGTCATACACCGACAGTAACGGCAATACAGTATATTATGTTGATGATTCAAGCGGCGGCGAGTTGCTTGTCACAATTAAAAAAGCGGCGGTACTTATGTGTTTGCCGGAAGCGGTAACGGAAGTATAGCAGTAAAGAAAGAAGCATATAATCCCTCGGTTATTTGTCTCTATTCATTGGATTTAACATCGTCATTTACATCTGTTATAAGCGTCAGAAAGGACAGTACTTCAACCTGTACCGTATACGCAGTTGAAAATACCGTAAACACACTTACCGACAGTGCGTATAATAACGATGAAAATTATTCCGCAAATTCAGCCGCTGAAAATGCTGTAATGAAATTTAAAGACAGCAGTGATGTTACAATAAACAGGCGGCGGAACGATTAATATAATCGCAAACGAAAAAACGGTATAAAGTCAAATAATTTATTAACTGTTGAGAATACGGTTTTAAACATTGAAGCAGCGGATAACGGTATCAGCAGTGAAAACAGTATAGTAATTAATTCCGGTACATTTAACATTGTTACAAGTAGCGGAGACGGTATAAAAGCGTCTGATGACGACGATGCTTTTGGCGAAATAACCATAAACGGCGGTACATTTGAAATTACATCCGGCGGTGACGGAATACAGTCCACTAATTCTTTAACCGTCACAAACGGAGATTTTAATATACAAACGGCAAACAGTTATAAAAACGGTTATAATGATTCGGCTTTTGACGGCGATACGCAAAGCTGTAAAGGATTAAAGGTTTCGGACAGTAACAGCGACAGTTCGGAGAATCTTCTTGAAATAAGCGGCGGTTCGTTTAATTTTAATACTGCCGATGACGCTATTCATTCAAACGGATATGTAGTTATTACCGGCGGTGAATTTTCAATAAAAACCGGTGATGATGCAGTTCATGCCGATACATCTCTCACTCTCGGGGAAGAAGCGGTTCGGATACCGACCTGCTTATAAATATTACCTGTAGCTATGAGGGGCTTGAAGCCGGAACGGTTTATATCTATTCGGGAACATATTATGTTGTAGCTTCTGACGATGGAATCAACAGTGCAGGAAGAAGCATTAACGACAGCAGTGTAAATTCCAACCTTTCAAACAGAGATACTTTTAACCCATCGGAGCAGTCGGGCAGACCCGGAAGCAGCCAAAGTCAAAGCACCTCGACATCGGATTACAGCTTAAACATATACGGCGGAGCTGTTACCATTAATTCCGACGGAGATGCTTTGGATTCAAACGGCGATTTGAATTTGCTCGGCGGAACACAGGCTGTTTGGGGTGCGGCAGCAGGAAGCGACGATGAACCGATGGACTGTGACGGTACTCTGACAATAAGCGGAGCTACGGTTTTTGCCGCAGGTTCTTCGTCTATGACTACAACGCCGTCGTCAGCAAGTCAATATTATGTGTGCCATGGTACTTCATCCTCAAACGGTATGTTTTCAATCGGTATGCGTTCAAATAACGCATTCGGCAGTACCTATTCAACAGTTGCCGAGGGTGATATTATCCAGGTTCTTTATAGCAGCGAAGTTGTGTACAGCGTTGAGGCTGTAAAAGATGTAAATTATATTTTATATTCTTCGCCCGATATGACTTCTTCTTCAAATTGGAGTATAGAATCAATGGTTTCTTCAACAAATTCGTCATCAGCAGATACTCCGGTATTGTACAGTATGCAATCGTTTGCAGATACTTTTACTTTGCAAAGCAGTTCCGAAAGTCAAAGCTCCGATACTGACGAAAGCTCAGTTAATTCGCAGGAACAAAGCAGTACCGATAGTACATCAACTGCTTTTGCTTCTTCATCAAGTACTTCAAGCGATTCGGCAACCGTTTCAGGTGCCGTAACGGTTACCGCAGGTTCCGGAACCACCAAAGCCGTGTATAAAATTATTTCCAATACTACGGGGGTTTATAAAAAAGTGCAAGGCTTCCGGCAAAACAGCAAAGGTTCCGAATGAGATTACAATTAACGGTAAAACCTACAAGGTAGTAAGAATAGCAAATAACGCTTTCAGCGGAAAAAGTAAACTTACCAAAGTAACTATAGGGAAAAATGTAAAGAAAATCGGAAAGAAAGCTTTTTATAAATGCAAAAAAAGCTGACTCCGTAGGCAAAAAAGCTGTAACCGGAATTGCCAAAAAGCGGTTATTAAAGTTCCGTCATCAAAGAAAAAGGCTTATAAAAATTATTTAGTTCAAAAACAGGTTTCAAAAAAACTATGAAAATTAAAATTAAATAATATTCAGCACAGGTATATGTAATATTACGGAGTGATACAGTGAAAATTATTTTTATGGGTACGCCGGATTTTGCCGTAGAATGTTTAAGGCAAACGGTTGACGCAGGCTATGATATTGAGACGGTTTTTACCCAACCTGATAAGCCTGTCGGCAGAAAACGAATTTTAACTCCTCCGCCGGTTAAAAGCTTTGCTCTCGGCAGGGGTCTTTCCGTTTATCAACCGGAAAGTTTAAAGGATGCCGAAACAGTTGATTTTATTAAATCAATTAACGCCGATGTCATTATAGTTGTTGCGTACGGAAAAATCCTTTCAAGTGATATATTAAATTCCGCAAGGTACGGTTGCATAAATGTTCACGCTTCTCTTTTGCCGAAATACAGGGGTGCCGCTCCGATTCAGCGTGCAATAATAAACGGCGAAAAGGAAACCGGAGTTTCAATTATGCAAATGGACGAGGGGATTGACACAGGCGATATTTTGTTCAGCCAAAGTACGCCTATAGGAGAAAACGAGACTTCCTCCGAGCTTTTTGACCGCCTTGCCGTTATGGGCGGTAATGCGCTTTTAAAAACGCTCGGCGCTCTTGAAAACGGAAAGTTAAATCCCACTAAGCAGCCCGACGGTGATTTCGGATATGCTGAAAAAATTACCAAAGAGCTTTGCCCGATTGACTGGAACAAAAGTGCTTTGCAAGTTCATAATCTTGTCAGGGGATTGCAGGATTCACCCTGTGCGCAGACTGTTATTAACGGTAAAATTTTTAAAATACATAAAACCGTTTTGTCCTTAAAAACAGGTAATAAAGCCGGGGAAATTGTTGATAATAAAGATGTCATAACCGTTTGCTGCGGCGACGGAAAATGCGTTGATATAACCGAGCTTCAGGCTCAGGGAAAAAACAGGATGAAAACAGCAGACTTTTTGAGGGGAAACAAAATTGAAATTTCCTCTGTTTTGGGAGAATGATATGGGTCAGTATTTTTCATATTATATGACGGGAATTATTATGATACCCGTATTTATATTTGCACTGATTTGCCAACTTAAAGTAAAAACCACTTTCAATAAATATTCAAAGGTTATCAATTCAAGGGGAATAACCGGAGCCGATGCCGCCTATCGTTTGCTTATGCTAAACGGAATTACAGATGTAAGAATTAAGCAGGTCGGCGGAACTCTTACCGATTATTACGACCCTAAGAACAAGGAAATATGCCTTTCTCAGGATGTTTTCGCTTCAAGAAGCGTAGCCGCCGTAGGTGTTGCCTGCCACGAAGCGGGTCACGCCTGCCAGCACGCACAGGGATATTCTGTGCTTAAGCTCAGAAACGCTGTTATTCCCATTACCAGAATCGGCTCAACATTGGGCGTACCGCTTGCGTTAATCGGTATGATTTTATACAGCGATATTCTTATATATGCCGGTATAATTTTATACGGCACAGTCGCTCTGTTCCAGCTTATAACTCTACCCGTTGAGTTTAATGCTTCAAAAAGAGCGCTTGAAACCATCAAGGCAAACGCCTTTCTTGACCAAAGTGAGTACGGCGGCGCAAGAAAGGTTCTTACCGCTGCAGCACTGACATATGTTGCGGCGCTTGCTTCCGCAGTCGCAACTCTTTTGAGATTATTCCTTATCTCGTCGAGGAACAGAAACTGATGAAAAATCCCCGCCTTATTGTGTTTGAAACGCTTTATAAAATTTTCAGCGAAAATTCATATTCAAATATAGTGCTTGACAATGCGCTTAACACCGACGCTTATGATAAGCATTTTATATCTGCGCTTGTTTACGGCGTTGTTGAGCGAAAGCTGACGCTCGATTATTTTATCGAAAAATATACCGACACCAAGCCTAAGCCGAAGATTTTAATTATCCTCAGAATGGGCGTTTATCAACTTCTTTTTATGGATAAGGTACCGAGCAGTGCGGCGATAAATGAGAGCGTAAAGCTTACAAAGGAAATCAAGCAGGGTTATTATTCATCTTTTGTAAATGCAATTTTGCATAAAGTGGATGCCGACAGGGATATTCCCGATATTGCGTCCGTTAAATATTCCGTACCAAACGAGCTTATTAATATGTGGAATAAGCAGTACGGTGAGGATAAAACGCATTCATTTTTGTCCTGTATCAACGACCGTCCGCCTGTTTTTGCGGTAGTTAATACCTTGCTTACAACTTCAAAAGAGCTTATGACTGAACTTGAAGCAGACGGTATAAAGTCAGCTCAATTCGGCGACACGGGCGAAATGCTGAAAATAACATCCCCATTTGACCTTTCCAAGTCCGATGCCTTTAACCGGGGCTTGTTTTATATTGAGGACGCTTCAAGCCATGAATGTGCAGAAGCTCTTGAAGCAAAGCCGGGTGAAGTCATTTTGGATATGTGTTCGGCACCGGGAGGAAAAGCGTTCGCTTCTGCAATCGGTATGAAAAATCAAGGCTTGATACACTCTTTTGATTTACATAAAAGCCGCCTTGATATGATAAACGAATCCGCCGAGCGTCTTTCGATAGATATAATAAAAACTTCCGTTAACGACGCTTCAAAGTACAATGAGGAAATTCCTGTTGCAGACAGAGTTCTTTGCGATGTGCCTTGCTCCGGATTCGGAATAATCAGGAGAAAGTCGGAAATAAGATATAAAAATCTTGACAGCATAAAATCACTTCCGAGCCTCCAGCTCGATATTCTCAGCACATCGTCAGGATATGTTAAAGATAACGGAACTCTTCTTTATTCCACCTGCACGCTAAATAAAAAGGAAAATGAAAAGGTGGTTTCCGCCTTTTTGGAGATTAATAAAAATTTCAGTCTTATGCGTGATAAAACTTCTTTTCCGTCAACAGACGGCGGAGATGGATTTTATTATGCGGTTATGGTGAAAAATGTCAGCTGATATTAAATCATTTACATATGAGAATTTAAAGGACGAGCTTCTTGAATTATCGCTTCCATCCTACAGGGCAGGGCAGATATTCGCCTGGCTTCATAAGTACGGCTGTGATAATTTTGACTCAATGAGCAATATCGCCAAGCCTTTAAGAGCGGCACTTGCCGAAAAATATTTTATTTCATCCTGTGTTGCCGAAGAAAAATATGTCTCCTCGCTTGACGGTACGGTTAAATATCTCTTTCGTCTTTATGACGGAGAATATATAGAATCTGTTGTTATGAAATATAAATACGGCTATACAATCTGTGTTTTCACCCAGGTGGGGTGCAAAATGGGCTGTTCGTTTTTGCGCCTCGACTCTTGCCGGGTATAAGCGTAATCTCACCGCCGGCGAAATAGAATCTCAGGTTCATTTTGCTCAAAAGGATTTAGGGGGGGTAAAAATATCCCATATTGTTCTTATGGGAATAGGGGGAACCGCTTGATAATTTTGACAATGTAACGGCTTTTCTTAAAAATGTAAACGACGAAAACGGTCTTAATATTTCAATGCGTAACATAACCCTGTCCACCTGCGGTTTGGTTGACAGAATATATGATTTGCTTGATTTGTCGCTTCAGCTTACTCTTACGGTATTGCTTCGCGCTCCGAATGATGAAATACGGCAACAAATTATGTCGATAGCGAAAAAATATGATATGGATTCCCCACTTCGCTGCTGTCATGAATATGCCGGCAAAACAGGCAGGAGAGTTACATTTGAATATACCCTTATAAAAGGAGTCAACGACAGAGCCAATAATGCAAGGCAGCTTGCTCAAAAGCTTTCGGGTATGCTTTGCCATGTCAATTTGATACCCGTAAATAATGTTGACGAGATAGATAATTCCGCTTCACTTAATCAAGATATTATTAATTTTAAGAATGTATTGAAAATAAACGGAATTAATGCTACAATAAGAAGAACATTAGGCGCTGATATTAATGCGTCCTACGGTCAGCTCAGACGGCAGAAAAACAGAAATATCTGAGCTGATAAGAAGTGAAGTATTTATGCTTCAGCCTGCTTTGATAACAGAGGTGATAAAAAATGAAAATAGTTGCAAAAACCGATAGAGGATATGTCAGAGAATCCAATCAGGATGCATATGCTGTGGGCGAGTTTTCGGACGAGGTTGTGTGGGCTGTTGTGTGTGACGGTATGGGCGGCGCAGCAGGCGGTAACATCGCAAGCGCACTTGCCGTTAAGGTAATAAGTGATAAAATCAACGCCTCTTACAGGGAAAATATGCGTGATGTTTCAATTAAGAATATGCTTGATTTCGCATTGACCGCCGCTAATATTGAGGTTTACGATATGGCGGACGCCAAGCCGGAGCTTCACGGTATGGGTACCACCGTTGTTTGTGCTATAGTCAGGGATAATCAGGCTTTTATTGCCCACGCAGGCGACAGCAGAGCATATGTTCTTTCAGGCGGAAATATTCGCCAGATTACAACCGATCACAGTATGGTTCAGGATTTGCTTTCCCGTGGTAAAATAACCGACGAGCAAGCGGCAAATCACCCGAATAAAAATATTATTACAAGAGCTGTCGGAGTGGACAAGAGTATAGAAATTGATTTTGACCAGCTTGACCTTGATGATGAATCAGCTCTGCTTTTGTGTACCGACGGTCTTTCAAACTATGTTACAAACGATGAGATAATAGAGCTTGTCAGCGACGGCAAGCACTATGCTTTCGCCGACAGGCTTGTGCAAAAGGCTAATGCCAACGGCGGAGGGGATAATATCACCGTGGTTGTTATTTCAAAATAATACTGCATTTATTATTTATATATTTAAATAAGGATTGAGTTTATGGATAATTATGTAGGAAAACGCCTTGACGGCAGATACGAAATTCAGGAAATAGTCGGCGTAGGCGGTATGTCCGTAGTGTATAAAGCGTATGATAATGTCGATGACAGGATTGTTGCCGTTAAAATCCTCAAGGAGGAATTTTTAACTAACGATGAGTTTGTCAGGAGATTTAAGAATGAATCTAAGGCAATCGCTCTTCTTTCTCACCCGAATATTGTAAAGGTATATGATGTCAGCTTCGGCGAAAAGTTGCAATATATCGTTATGGAATATGTTGACGGTATAACGCTTAAAGAGTATATTCAAAAGCAGGGTGCAATAACCTGGAACGACGCCTTGTTCTTTATGACGCAGATACTCAAGGCTTTGCAGCACGCTCACGATAAAGGCATTGTTCACCGTGATATAAAACCGCAGAACATTATTCTTCTTTCAACCGGCAACATCAAGGTTGCTGATTTCGGTATTGCAAGATTTTCGAGGAGCGAAACCAAGACTTTAACCGATACCGCAATCGGCTCAGTTCACTATATCAGCCCGGAGCAGGCAAAGGGCGAGCTTACTGACGAAAGAGCGGATATATATTCCGTCGGTGTTGTACTTTATGAAATGCTTGCGGGCAAGGTTCCGTTTGAGGCTGACAGCGCCGTATCTGTTGCTCTTATGCAGCTTCAAAACGATGCTAAAAAGCTTACCGATATAAATCCCGATATTCCCGTCGGTCTTGAACAAATTTGTATTCACGCTATGCAGAAAAATCCTGCCGACAGGTATCAAACCGCTACGGAAATGCTGCTTGATGTCGAGGAGGTTATCAGAAATCCGCAGACGGAATTTGACTATCCATATTTTGTGGATAAAGACCCGACTAAGTATGTTATGAAAACTGAGGAGCTTACCGATACGAATTCGGACGATGAGCTTGCATATGACGACGAGGAAGAGGTACTTTACGACCCGGATCATAAGAAAAAGGTGATTTCCGCCGTTCTTATCGGTATTATTCTTCTCGTTGTGGTAATAGTTTTGCTTGTTATGGCAATTACAGGTTCGTTTAATAACGACACGCAAACGCTTGACAGCTTTGTCGGATTTTCATACGACGAGCTTGTAAGTTCCAATAAATATGATTACGAATTTGTACTTGAACAGGAGAAAACGGATGATTACGATCCCGGCATTGTTATCGACCAATCTCCGGAAGCGGGTACAAAGGTTATAGCAGGCAGTCAGGTTACTCTTGTCGTTTCCGCTTCCACAGAGGATATTACCGTGCCGAATGTATATAACCTCAATGAGGAAAAGGCAATTAAAGCGCTTGCAAACGAGGGGCTTAATAATTATACGATCACGACTGTTTCAAGCGAAACCGTGGAAGAAGGTCTTGTCGTATATACCGACCCTAAAGTAGGTACCGTTGTGTCGTCGGATTCCCAGATAGTTATATATATCAGCTCGGGGCCAACAACTTATGTAGAGGAAGAAATTACCGTTCCCGATGTCAGCGGACTTTCGCAGGAGGGAGCAAGAGAATTTCTTGAAAAGTGCGGATTTACAAATGTTTCGTTCTCAACTCAGGACAGTCTTGTTCCAAAGGGAACAGTGCTTTCCCAGTCTCCGTCAGCAGGCTCGTCGGCACTTGAGAGCGATTTGATAAAGGTTGTTATCTCCTCCGGTGTTACTACAACCACAACTCAGCCAACGGTCAAGGTTTCGCTTTCCGTATCGCTTCCCAAGATTTATTCGGAAAACGGCGATTATGCAACCGATTCTCTTACCGTAACTCTTGACGGTGAAACATATCTTAACCAAACCGTTACTCTCAACGGCGGAAAAGCAAATGTCAGCATAAAGGTTGACGGCGGCGACGATGTAACAATCAGAGTATCTCTCAGCGATACCGGCGCTGTCGAGACTAAATCCGTTGATGCTTCCTCAAGCAGCAGAATTTCGGTCGATTTCAGCGGCTTCTCCGATGAGGAAACGGAAGATGAAACTACAACTTCAAAGACAATAACCACTACCACAACGACTACAACCGTCGCTGAAGAAACGACAACGGCGGCTGATGCATATGTCGGAGAATAAATAATGACAAACGGTATAATTTTGAAAGGTATCGGCGGTTTCTACTATGTGGAAACCGCCGACGGCATATTTGAATGTAAGGCACGGGGTATTTTCAGAAAAAAGAATATTACCCCTCTTGTCGGTGACAGAGTACGCATCTCCGTTAATGAAAATGCGGAAAATACAATTGATGAAATTATGCAGAGGAAGAATTTTCTCATTCGTCCTCCGCTTGCAAATATCGACACACTTTTCGTGGTTTCGTCAATGGTAAGTCCCGCCGTCAACACTTTTGTTATTGACAGGCTTGTCGCCGTTGCAGAACACAGGGAAATCGAGCCTGTTATTGTGTTTACCAAAACCGATATTGACCCTGATTATAAAGAATATTATAATATTTATTCAAAAGCCGGGTTTAAAACAATTGTATGTGACAATACGGCATCCGGCGGTGTTGATGAAATCAGAGAGCTTTTAAAGGGCGAAACAAGCGCTTTTACAGGCAATACGGGTGTTGGCAAGTCTACGCTCATAAACTTGATTGAGCCGTCTCTCTCGCTTGCTACGGGGCAGACAAGCAGTAAGTTCGGTAGAGGAAGACACACGACACGGCATTATGAGCTTTTCAAAATTTGCGGCGGATATGTTGCGGATACCCCTGGATTTTCCGTTCTCGATATTGAAAAGGGCGAGACTATTCGCAAAGAAGAGCTTGCATATTGCTTCAGAGAATTTGTACCGTATCTTGATGAATGCCGTTTTGCGGTGAACTGTTCTCATATAAACGATAAGGGTTGCGCTGTAAAAAAAGCGGTGGAGGACGGCATAATTTCTCAAAGCAGGCATAACAGCTATGTTCAAATGTATAATGAAATAAAGGATATTAAGGAGTGGGAACGCAGATGAGAAACTGTATAATAATTTCCGGCTCACCCGAAAGTGATATTGATTATTACAATAATTATATTACCGACAGCTTCATAATCGCCGCCGACAGCGGTTGGGAAAAGTGCGAAAAGCTCGGTATAAAATATGATTTGCTGATTGGCGATTTTGACTCCTCCGCAAAACCAGATACCGACTGTGAAACCATTGTTCTCCCTGTTAGGAAAAATGATACTGACACTTTTTATTGTGCCAAGGAAGCAATTAAAAGAGGCTTTGACAATATTCTCATTCTTGGCGGTATCGGTTCAAGAATTGACCATACATATACAAATATTCTTGCGCTTAATTTCTGTGCCGACAGGGGAGTAAAAGCCTGTTTGCTTGACAGATACAATAAAATAACCGTTCTCACCGATGATACGATTATAGAAAAAGGCGAGTATCTGCATTTTTCCCTGTTCTCTTTGTTCGGCAGCTGCGAGGGTCTCACAACACGGGGTACTCAATATGATCTTACGGATTATACCCTTACCGCAGATTGTCCGCTTGCGCAGAGTAATTCGTTTAAAGATGACAGGATTGAAATTAAATTTAAAAGCGGAAAAATTTTATTTATTCAAAGTAACGACTCACCTTATTCTTCATAGTATGTATTAAAGAAAATATCGCAAAGGTATTTTTCGTAAATGCAGTGAACAGAAG
>JAJQGZ010000167.1 GCA_021200075.1 Clostridiales bacterium
ATGACATAAAATGTTCACTATACCTTTCAGTTTTTAATCAATATAAAAATCAACTATAAATCCTTTACCGTTGCCTCGGCAATACGGTCATTTTTGTACATATCCTTATGCACGGTAATATCCTTGAAATTATAAAGGACTGCTTTTATACTCTCGGCTTGGCCTTCGCCGATTTCAAGAAAAAGTCTGCCTGACCGATTGAGAGTACAAGACCAATTATCGTTGATTATGTGGTAAAAGTCAAGCCCATCTTTTCCTCCGTCAAGTGCCTGCACGGGTTCTTTTTTTACCTCAATTTGGAGACTTTCAATGTCGCCGCTTTTTATATAAGGGGGATTTGAAACTATTATATCCGCCTTGGGAAGCTCAATTTCACTGCGAATATCACCTTTAACGGGAATTACATTATCAATACCCTGCACATTTTTTTCAAGATAAGCAAAAGCATTATTGCTGTTTTCAACAAGATAAACCGTTGAATTGAGACATTCAAGAGCAATGCTTATACCGATACAGCCGCTTCCCGAACATAAATCATATACAACACACTTACCAGCAGCTTTTACGGCTTTGATTGCAAGAGCTGTTAATTCCTCGGTTTCGGGTCGAGGGATAAGAACGCCTTTTCCAACATAAAACTCCCTACCGTAAAACTCCCATTTGCCGAGAACATATTGCAAAGGTTCGCCGGATTTAAGAAGCCAGAGCTTGTCGGCAAGTTTTTTCATCAAAATTGTATCGTCGTTTTTATGAAGCGGATATTCGCTGTTTTTTATACCGCCGAGATCGCACGCAATACAAAGAGATTTAAACTCCGCCTCGTCGACACCGTTTGCGGACAGGAAATAGGCTCCGTAATTATACGCTTCTTTAATTGTCATAGAGCGTCGTCCTCGGGATTATCTGTAATAACAGCTTTGAGAGAAGCAATGCCCACCTCGATTATCTCATCGTCAGGCTCTTTGGTGGTAAGTCTCTGCGTCCAAAGGCCCGGCGCACTTACAATTTTTACAAAAAGATTATCGTGCGTACCGGCATATTTTATAAATTCATATCCCAAGCCCATTATAAGAGGAATAAACGCAAGCTTTAAAAGCATCCAAAGAACTCTTATTTGGGCAATTGACGGGAATATTTTGGAAAGAACCGTGCTTAAAATTATGTTTAAAATGAGCATAACGAAAATGAAAGATGTTCCGCATCTCGGATGAAAACGGGTACATTTTTTTACATTTTCAACCGTGAGGTCAAGACCCGCTTCATAACAGGCAATGGATTTATGTTCCGCTCCGTGGTACATAAATGTGCGCCTAATATCTTTCATACAACTGACAGCGGCGATATAGACAACAAAAATTACAATTTTGATAACGCCCTCTATAGTACCCTGCCAATTTGTCAAAGCCGAACCCGACCATTCGTTGAGCTTATTAAATATAAGAACGGGAAGATAGAAAAATATTAAAAACGCAAGCGCAAAACCGAGCACTGTAGCAATTCCCATAATTATATCCATAAATTTATTGCCGAGCTTATCTGTGAGCCACTTTTCAAACTTATTCATCTCGATATCTTCGAGATCTTCCATACCCGACGCTTCGGCAGAATACATCAGCATTCTGTAGCCGAGTACCATTGACTCGAAAAAGTTGACGATTCCCCTGATAACAGGCACACCGAGAATTTTGTGTTTATCTCTCAAATGATTAAATTCGTGATGCTCGACAATGATATCGTCGTCCGTTTTTCTGACTGCGGTGGCAATACCTTTCGGCCCCTGCATCATAATGCCCTCCATAAGAGCCTGCCCTCCGACAGAGGTTTTATGCACTTTTTTATCCGCCATAGATTAACCCTTCATTTCCATTCCCCTGTCGATTTCGGCATCCGCCTGAGTTTCAGCAATATTTTGAAGCTGATTTTCGGTAAGTGCATTTTCGATAGGTAAAAAAATTGTTACAAGCGTACCTTTTTCCTCTTCACTGTCTATTTCAAGCTTACCGCCGTGGAGATTTACAATCTCGTTTGTAACAGCAAGCCCTATTCCCGAACCTCTGACGGAAACATTTGCCTTATAAAATTTCTCTTTAACATGAGGCAAATCTTCCTTGCTTATCCCGCACCCTTGGTCGGCAATTGAAATTTTTGCATAATCGCCGTCGTTAAGCTTTGTAAATTCAGCCTTTACAAAGATTTTTGCAGGCGCACGGGAATATTTAAGCGCATTGTCAAGTATATTCATAAACACCTGTTTGAGCCTGTTTGCATCGGCAGAGGCAACGGCAGGTGCTTCGGGAATACTGTATTTTACTTCTATCCCCTCACGCATTGCTCTTTCCCTGAATGTGAAAACCGTTTCGTCAAGCTCTGCAAAAATATCGGTTTGCACAAGTTTGAGATTCATTCTTCCGCTTTGCATACGGGAGAAATCGAGCAGCTCTTCAACGAATCCCTCAAGCCTGCCGGCTTCCTTGACAATAACCTCAAGACCTTTTCTTGTAAGCTCGTCTACAGAATCCTCGGTGCCGATTGTAAGGGTTTCTCCCCAGCCTTTTATAGAGGTAAGCGGAGTTCTCAACTCATGAGAAATTGTGGAGATAAAATCATTTTTCATTTTATCGGCGGAAGCAATTTCCTCCGCCATTGTATTAATGGAGTCGCAAAGATCTCCTATCTCATCATTATACTTTTTTTCAATCCGTGCAGAATAATCGCCCTGCGAAATTTTTTTGGTAATACCCTCAATCTCCTGCATTGGGAAAATTATCGAACGGATAAAAAACAAATTGGAAAAAACTATAAGTGCAAAAACAACAAGAAGCGCAATGAATATCAGAAAAACAACCGTGTATATTTGGCTGTCAATAAGTTCCAAAGACGACATTACCCTGATTGCGCCGACGGTATCTCCGTCTGAATTTTGTATAACACGGCAAACAGCCATTACCCTTTCGCTGCTGTCAAGCGAGCCAATATATTTAGCGGTGCCGTCACTGCTTGAAACAGCATCGTTATAATCCGGCATTTCCTGTTCTTCTATAGCAAATCCGCTTGACGAAATAAGGATGTTGCCGTCGTTATCAATTATCCAGGTGGTTGTCTTTTCTTTGTATGCAAAGCTGTCAATATATTCCGATGCCGATTGCTCCAGCGTTGAACCGGCGTCAAGATTTGCCGAAAAATAGCTTGCGGCGGCGGAAGACGCTCCGGAATTTAGAATACTCTCAACGCTTGAATAATAATAGTTTTTAACCAAAAAAGAGGACATTACAAAAAAGCAAATGAAGAATATACCGATAACGCCGAGATTCCTCTTGACCCATCTCAGCGTTATACCTTTTAATTTGGGTGTATTCGGTTTTTTGTTAATCAGCTTTTTCATTATATATCATCTTTGCGGTAAATTACAATTAAATTAGTATTAAATTTTGGTTACATAAAGGGAACTTACTGACCGTCGGTAACCCATTTATATCCAAGACCCCATATTGTGATAAGGCGTGACGGACTTGACGGATTATCTTCAACCTTCATCCTCAAACGGCGGATATTTACATCGACAATCTTTTCATCTCCGAAATAATTTGCGCCCCAAACCTGTTTTAAAATATCGGTTCTTGAAAGGGCGGCGTTCGAATTTTTAAAGAAATACTCGATTATCTGAAATTCGACCTGAGTAAGCTCGATGAGATTATCGTTTTTGGAAAGAGTCCTGTTCCTGAGATTAAGCTCAAATTCGTCAAGGACAATACTCTCGCCGGTGGTATCGTTTTTGCGAAATCCCCTCGTCATTTCAACTCTGCGGTATACAGCGTCAACTCTCGCCATAAGCTCGCTCGGAGAAAACGGCTTGGTAACATAATCGTCTGCACCGAAAAGCAGACCGGTCACCTTATCAATCTCCTGAGTTTTGGCGCTGAGCATTATAATGCCGAGATCGGACGAACGTTTCCTCATTTCCTTGCAAACGGCAAGACCGTCTATTTCGGGCATCATAATATCAAGGATTGCAACATCGAATCCGGCTTCATCGGCGGAAAATTTATCAAGTGCGACAGCACCGTTTTTCGCTTGTTCAACCTCATACCCGCTTCTTGTAAGATTGATTACAATAAATTCACGGATAGATTCCTCATCCTCGGCAACAAGTACCTTTTTCATACATATCCCCCTTTCGGGCGGAGTAAAACCGTCCGTATTGAATAAGTATCCACTTTAAGCGTTAATATGCTTTTATCATATCTTTAAGCGTTTCGGCGTCAACCTCTATATCGGAATCACCGAATATTCTTGCAAGGTATACAAAACCGTTATCGTCAAATATCTTTTCGTATGACGAATATTTTTCATCATCTGAATCATAGCTTGTTTTAACAACAGTAAGAATTTCAAATACATCGGCGTCATTTTCGTCATTTACACTAAAAATTCTGTTATCGCTGTCATATTCGATTTTTATATTTTTAAAATAATAGTCGGGAACAAGTATAACAAATCCGTCACGACTGCAAGACAGAGAATAGCTTTTATGAGTAAGAACCGTATTACCGTAAACCATCCAGTTTTGCGCACTGATTTCCGACGGCAAACCGCTCTTATCGGCGTCAACGGGAATTTCAACAACACCGTCTCCGTCAATATCGCTGCAAGTAATCATACTGCTTCTTTCAGTTTCCGTCGTGCGTGATGAGGAATAGCTGTAACAAGGAGAAATTATTGAATCATAATAATCAGACCAATAAATAAATTCCGTCACCATTGAACTGCCGTCGGAGCATATTGCATCGGCATAAACGCACATTCCCTCATCTGTCTCGGCGGAAACGATACTTTCAAACGATGTAATAGTACTGTCAAGCTTTGTACTGCCCAAAAGTTTCTTTTTATTATCGGCATAGGAATAAAGCTGAGCGAGCGGATATTCGGAAGAACTGCCGTCGCAAAATACCATAAGCTCATCTACACCGTCGCTGTCTATATCAACGCAAATAAAATCACTTGCGGTAACATCATCTGATACGGTTTTAAGCTCATAAGAATCCTCACTGTCGGAAAGTTGCCTGTAAACATTAAGTTTGAAGCCGGTTGTTTTGGAAACAACGCTCCAGCAAACTATAATTTCTTTAAGTCCGTCGTCATTCAAATCGCAAAAATCAACACAGCTTACATCGGTGGCGGAGCTTTCTATATTTTCAACAACGCTCCATTTGCCGTTGCTTTTTTTGATAACCGCCATTGAGACGGTACTCATATCGCTTGACGGCTCGTAAAAAGCAACCGCTTCATCTACTCCGTCGTTATCAAGATCGTGAAAAATGAATGAGGTCGTATACTTGCCTCCGGCGGGAATTTTAATCGAATAACCGCCCTTACAATATTCATCAACAGCACTCAAGACCTTAGCGTTATCACCGCTTGCGGCAATGGGAGATATGAGCTCGTCAATCGAAGCCGCAACACGGAAATTACTGCAACCGGAAAGCATTAAAACAATACACAGGAGAATAATGACTGCACTAATCTTCTTCATATTCAGCCTCCCTAATTA
>JAJQGZ010000178.1 GCA_021200075.1 Clostridiales bacterium
TGTCCTCGGACATTTTGTAAACCATGTTACCATATCCGACATATTATCCGACCGCCGTATTTGAGTAAAAATAAATGTCGGAGCAATATACCCCCCAACATTTACTACAAAACCATAATAAGCAAAGAGAGCCTTTGGATTTTGTCCTTAGGTTCTCTCTTATTTTTGCGTTTGTTGTAAAAAAGTGTTAAGACTTGTGCATTAACCGTTATTACTGTTAATCCCGAAACTCCCGGCGGGGTTTTGTTTATTCGGAATTTTAAATTCTTACAGCGGTAAGTCTCTTTTTTGGAAGCGGATTGCGCCTGCAGCATAGCAGGCGACGGCAATAACAGCCAATATAATCAGCTTGGGAACAAAGGAATCGTCAACAGCTCCCGAGCCTACAGTGCCGAGTGCATCTATATCAAACAATCCTATCAGGGATATTTTATTGAAGCTTCCCAATTCTTCAACACCCATCCCCATATTAACCATATCTTCGGAGCCGAACATACCGAAGAGCGAGCACAGAAAGAACCAGACATTAAGTCCGCCGCCGAGAGCGAGGGCATACTTGCTGAGATTGAATATACAACTCGCCAAATAACAAATGCTCGCCATTGCCTCCGTAAGCAAATAAAGTCCGCCGTAAAGCGCCGCATATTTTACAACATCCGTTTCGCCGACAATGAGCTGTGACGCCGCAAGCTGTGTGACGAAGCCGAAGCAAATCATAATAAACGGAACCACAACCATATACACCGCCTGGGTGATAACAACTGCACTTCGCTTTGTAGGGGTTGAAAGAATGTATGCCATTGAGCCTTTATCAACACGGTCTACAATGAGCGAATTGCCGGCAAAGATGATGAACAGCAAAATCGGCAACAGGCACATTATGGTGAAATACATTCTGTTAAGCATTGAGGAAGCGTCCATCTCGCTCATATTATCCACAAGGTCTGAGGAAACTCCCATCATCTCCAGCATATCGGTCATAAGGCTTTCGACATCCAAATCATCGCCGGAAAAACAGCCCTGCACAGAGCCGAGAGCATACACATATTCAAAATTGGAAATATAAGAATCTATCCCTATTTCCGACTGTGAAAGCGTTTCTCCGACCTCGGCAAACTCCTCACTGCTGAAGCTCATATCCTCCGATTGGGCGGAAGCACTTTCAAATGCCGTATCATACAGGGTCAAATCCTCGCTGCTTGCAAAATCATCATAGCTGAGTTCAGTCCCTGCGACCTCGTTAAATGAGGCAAGCACATATAAGTAGCTGTAAAATTCAGTCTGTTCGTCGGTGTAATCCTGACTGTCCGAGCTTGAGCTGAGCACATTGCTGGCAAAGGTTGTAACAATCGTCATAAGGCACAAAATTACCGTGCAGGCGATTGCAAGCACTCTGTTTGACCTAAGGCTCTGCCTCATTAACGGACGGGAAAATATTTTTGTAGTTTTCATTTTATCATTCTGCCTCCGCATTTTTATCTTTGTGAATGGTTTTCATAAAATAGCTTTCAAGATTGGGGTGGCTTTCCGTAAGGGAAACAACTTCAAGTCCGTCCATTGCCCTGAATACGGCGTCAACATTCTTTGCATAAGCGTCGAATTTAACCTGCGCTTCGTTTATATCGCTATCCGGAACACGGTCGCAAAAAGTTTTTGCAGAGCTTTCGTCTACAAATTCCGCGCAATACGAACGAACCGAACCACAGCGAAACTGCGAAAGATTTACCACGCTTTTGATTTTTCCACCGTCAATAATTGCAACACGGTCGCATACATCCTCGATTTCCTCAAAAATATGGCTCGACATAAAAACCGTTCTTCCCTTGCTTTTTTCCTCACGAATCAGCTCCAAAAAAGTTTCCCTCATAAGAGGGTCAAGTCCCGTAGTCGGCTCGTCTAAAATCAAGGTACTGCGGTTACCCATAAGTGCCGCAACTATTGCGGTTTTTTGCTTCATACCCTTGCTCATTCTTTTTAAATCCGCCGACGGATCAAGCCCGAGAAACTCAATCAAATGATTCATATACGAAAAATCACGAACGCCTAAAAACTGCGCCTGAACCCTGAAAAAATCCGTTCCCGTTTTTAAATCCGGAAAAGCGATTTCCCCCGGAATATAGCTTACGCTTTTCATCACCTCGGGAGCATTTTCCCATGGGTCCAAACCGTTTACCGCAACCGTTCCGCCGTCCGGCTTCAAAAATCCCATCATATGCCTTATTGTCGTGGTTTTGCCGGAGCCGTTAGTACCCAGATAGCCGAACGCCTCGCCCTCTTTTATATCGAGCGAAACATCGAAAATTCCCCGACCGTGACCGTAATCCTTGGTGAGATTTTCGGCAACAATAACAGAATCGCTCATCACTTCGCCCCCTCAAAATCATTGTCGGTTTCATAAAAGCTCATAAAGTAATCCTCAAGCGTAAAAGGAATTTCCACAAAATCCGCAATGCGGCAGTCCTTTAGCTGAGCAATTAAATCCCCCACCTTATCGGCGGGAATCTGCACATGCACCCTCTGCTTTTTCTCATTTTTTGAAGTGAAATTAAACGGCTTATTTGCAAAATCCCTGAACGAATCGTAATCGTAAAAAGAAATACGGTAAATTCTGTCGTGCGTTTTTTTAAGCTCGTCGGACTTAAATTCCGAAACGATTTCGCCCCTGCGGATAATAGCAATACGCTCGCACACGGCGTCAACCTCGTGGAATATGTGAGAGGATAAAAATATTGTTTTGCCCCTCGCCTTTTCCTCTTTTACAAAATCAACAAAAGTCTCCTGCATAACAGGGTCAAGACCCGAGGTGGGTTCGTCGAGAATGAGAATGTCGGGATCGTGCATAAAGGCGGTTACAACCGCAAGCTTTCGCTTAACGCCGAGGCTCATCTGTTTTATGCTTATATTCGGGTCAAGCTCAAATTTGTCAAGAAGCATTTGCAAATGCTCCTCGTTTTTTATCCTGCGCATTTGCTCGGTCATACGCAAAAATGCGCTGCCGGAAAGTCCGCTCGGCAAAGTGACCTCGCCCGGGAGATAACCCACCTTGTTTTGAAGCAAAGCGCTGTCTTGCCAACTGTCCTTTTCCAAAATCGAGGTTCTGCCCGACTGCGGCTTTGAAAATCCCATAAGGTGCCTGATTGTGGTGGTTTTGCCCGCACCGTTAGGCCCCAAAAAGCCGTAACATTCGCCCTTTTCTATATTGATATTAGCATCGAATACACCCCTGCCGTGACCGTAGTCCTTTGTGAGATGCTCCGCCTGAATTACAGACATCGGCTCAACCTCCTTGACATAATTAAACAACTGTTGTATAATAAAAAAATAGCACATAAGAATTGCCAAGTCAACCGACAATTAAACGATAAATGTTGCACAATAAGGAGAAAAAGCGATGAATAAAAATCCTGAAATTACCGACGCTACAAGGAAAAAATTAATCCTCGCATTTTGCGAATTATACAAATAAAAGCCGATTAACAAAATCACAATAAAGGAAATTACCAATATAGCAGGATACAACCGCTCCACCTTTTACCAATACTTTTACGATGTGTATGCGTTGCTTGAATATGTTGAAAACGAAATAATTGCAATAGGTATGGAAAGCATTTCATCAATAGACCCGATGTCAAGTGATTTCAACAAGCAGTTTGTCATCACCCTGTCAAATATTTTGGACGATCATAAATATTATTCCACAATTTTGCTCAAAAACGGCGCAGGCTCCGACTTTTTCAGAAAAATCAAGAAAAGCATTTTGCCGTTTGCCGTTGAGCGTTTTCACATTAAACCCGATAACGCCAAGGCTCTTTTGGCTGTGGAATTTTATTTGACCGGTATGCTCGACGTAATAACGCACAGAATTAAAAATCCCGACGATATATCCCTTGACAAATTAGGCTCTTTGGTGCAGGGCATCTGGTGCGACGGCTTGCTCAAACAGCTCTAAGAATAACTTTAAAATAACAAAGGCTGTCTCACAAAAAGTGAAACAGCTTTTTTAATTGCAATGTATAACAATTCACGGTGCAAGGCAACAATCCTACTGAAAATTTTTGCATATTCCTGCAAAAATTTTCAGTGCAAAAACAACTACTGCACGCTCTCCCTGTCGAGTAGAAAATCATAAACGCTCATAACCAAAATTCCCTCTGGTGTATAGCGAGGCTTAACAACATCCTTGACAACAATTATTTTTGTAAACGAATCGCCGATATTAATTAAAGATTTTGATTCCTGCTTCATTTTATCGCTGTCGGGGATTGCAAAAGCCGACTGAATATAATATCTTTTTGAACCCTTATTGCAGACGAAATCGACCTCCGATTGTTTTCTTACCGACTTGCCGCTTTTGTCCGTTTGAGTTAATTCAACTATCTCAACATCAACATTGAAGCCCCGTGACAAAAGCTCGTTATATATAACATTTTCCATTGTATGATTTTCCTCAAGCTGTCTGAAATTAATTCTGGCATTATGCAAACCTATATCCGTAAAATAATATTTTTGAAGAGTGTCAATATATTTTTTGCCCTTTATGTCATAGCGAACGGCTTTGCTTACAACAAACGCATCGCACAAATAATCAAGATATTTTTTTATTGTAATTGTATTTACGCTTATTGATTTTTGCTTTTTTGATTTAAAAGTATCCGCAAGCTTTTTCGGATTTGTAAGCGAGCCGATGCCTGACGAAAGAATGTCTATCAGTTCCTCAAATTTCTCTTTGTTTTTGATATTATGCCTGCCGATAATATCGTTAATGTATGTTTCGGCAAATAAATTTTTCAAAAATTCTATTTTCTGCTCCGCCGTTTTCATAAGAACAACCGGAGGAAGTCCGCCGTACAGGACATATTCGCTCCAACCCTCACACTTATCCGAACCGTAAACAGACATAAATTCGGCAAATGACAACGGCTGCATATAAAGCTCATCTACACGACCCCGAAATTCAGTGATAATATCCCTTGACAGAAATTTGGCGTTACTTCCGGTTACATAAACATCGACATTCGCAATTCTCATCAAGCCGTTTAAAACAGCTTCAAATTCGTCAAGCAGTTGTACCTCGTCAAGAAGAATATAATACATATCGTCATCTTTTATTTCCTCTTTAATATAAGGATATAAAATCTGGGGGTCTCTGTATTTTTTGTTTTCAAAGGAATCAAACGCAATTTCTATTATATGACTTTCGTCGGTTATATTTTGAAGCAAGTAATTTTTAAAAAATGAAAAAAGCAAATATGATTTTCCGCACCGACGAATACCGGTAACAACCTTTATCAAACCGTTATTCCGCTTCAATAAAAGTTTATTGAGATAATAATCCCTTTTTATTTCCATAAAATCACAAACCTTTCAAGCCGTTTTGCATTTAGTATAAACAAAAAAGCGAATGAGTCAACAATCCTATTGAAAATTTTTGCAGGAATATTCAAAAATTTTCAGTGGAGCGGATGAAAACAAAAACCGCCGGGGATTTCCCTGACGGTTTTTTTTAGTGCAGTTATTTACTT
>JAJQGZ010000156.1 GCA_021200075.1 Clostridiales bacterium
CCGGAAACGGTGGAATATTTATATCCCTGTGCCTTGAGCGAATCAAGCATTTTCTATGCGATTGAAACGACGTGAATATTGATACATTTTTCTACAATTTGACCGAGCTGTTTTTTCTTGACAACAAACGAAACTTCAAGCTCAAAATCATTAGCCGGATCGTTCCTGTCAACAAATCCGAGATCCTGCGGAACAGGCTTATTGAAGATTACACGACCGATTGTGGTCTTAACAAGCTTTGACTTTTTAACACCGTCAATTTCCTTTGTGAATCGGATAAGACATTCGGAATGAAGTCCGAGAGAACCCTCCTGATAAGCCATCATAGCCTCGTCGGTGTCTCGGTAAATTTTATATTTTGTAACCTCTTTACCGTCTATAGTTTCGGTATACGGACAGCCGGGTTCGCCCTCTTTTATTATAGTGAGGTAATATGAACCGATAACCATATCCTGAGTAGGAACGGTAACGGGCTTGCCGTCAGACGGTTTAAGAATGTTATTGGAAGCAAGCATTAAGATTCTTGCCTCTGCCTGGGCCTCGGCGGAAAGTGGAACATGGACAGCCATCTGGTCGCCGTCAAAGTCGGCGTTAAATGCGGTACAGGCAAGCGGAGGAAGCTTGATAGCCTTACCCTCAACGAGTACGGGTTCAAATGCCTGAATACCGAGACGGTGAAGCGTGGGCGCACGGTTCAAAAGAACCGGATGATCCTTAATTACAACCTCAAGGCAATCCCATACTGCCGGATTATCCGCCTTTTCGACCATTTTCCTTGCCGATTTAATATTGGAGGCGCTGCCTGTTTCAACAAGCCGTTTCATAACAAATGGCTTGAAAAGTTCTATAGCCATCTCCTTGGGAAGACCGCACTGATGCATTTTAAGCTCGGGGCCGACAACGATAACCGAACGGCCGGAATAGTCAACACGCTTGCCGAGCAAATTCTGACGGAAACGACCCTGCTTACCCTTGAGCATATCGGAAAGGGATTTAAGCGGTCTGTTATTAGACCCGGTAACGGGTCTTCCTCTTCTGCCGTTATCTATAAGTGCGTCAACGGATTCCTGAAGCATTCTCTTTTCGTTGCGAACGATTATTTCCGGCGCACCGAGTTCAAGAAGCCTTTTAAGACGATTATTCCTGTTGATAACACGGCGGTATAAATCGTTGAGGTCGGAAGTTGCGAACCTGCCACCGTCAAGCTGAACCATAGGACGGATATCCGGAGGAATTACCGGTATTGCATCAAGTATCATCCACTCAAGCTTGTTACCGCTTGTATAGAAAGCGTCGACTACATCAAGTCTTTTGAGCAGACGAACTCTTTTTTGACCGGTAGCGCCGTCAAGCTCAGCCGTAAGCTCAGCCTTGAGCTGTGCAACATCTATATCCTGCAAAAGCTTTTTAATTGCTTCTGCGCCCATACCTGCTTCAAAATCGTCCTCGTATCTTTCCCTCATCTCGGCATACTCTTTTTCATTGAGTATCTGCTTCTTTTCAAGAGGGGTATCGCCGGGGTCGGTAACGATATAAAGTGCAAAGTACAATACCTTTTCCAAATACCTCGGGCTGATGTCAAGCACAAGACCGAGACGGCTCGGTATACCTTTAAAATACCATATATGAGATATGGGAGCGGCAAGCTCGATATGCCCCATACGCTCACGGCGAACCTTTGATTTTGTTATCTCAACTCCGCAACGCTCGCATATTTTGCCCTTATAGCGTACTCTTTTATATTTTCCGCAATGGCACTCCCAGTCCTTCATAGGGCCGAAAATACGCTCACAGAAAAGACCGCCACGCTCCGGTTTCAGCGTTCTGTAATTTATTGTTTCGGGCTTTGTTACCTCGCCGTAAGACCATTCACGGATTTGTTCGGGAGAGGCAAGACCGATTTTTATAGAACTGAATTCATTTTCGTAATTATCCATATTGGAAGCGCTCCTTACTGTAAATGTTGGAAATTAATAAACTGTAACGAATTATTCATTGATTTCGGCATTGTCGGAGAATGAATCATCTTCAAAATCCCCGTCGCTTTCATCGCCGTAATCATCAATGTCCGCATCCTCAGAATCGGACGCAAACAAATCGGAATATTCATCATTAGGGGCATTCTGACCTTCTCCATCGCCGTCTTCGTCCGTATGTTCAACGGCAAAGCCCTCGGTATTCTCGTCAAAATCATTGACGGTCGTGAAAGCCTTGTTGTCAACACTCTGGAAGTTCATTCCGTCTTCAAGATCCTGCTTGAGTTCAACCTCATTGCCGTTTTTGTCAAGAACCTTGGTATCCAAGCCGAGAGTCTGAAGCTCTTTAAACAGAACCTTAAATGATTCCGGTGTGCCGGCATTGGGAATATTCTCGCCCTTAACAATAGATTCATAGGTATGAACACGACCAACAACATCATCTGATTTAACCGTCATAATTTCCTGAAGAGTGTATGCGGCACCGTATGCTTCAAGTGCCCAAACCTCCATTTCACCGAAACGCTGACCGCCGAACTGAGCTTTACCGCCGAGCGGTTGCTGTGTTACAAGGCTGTACGGGCCTGTGGAACGGGCGTGAATCTTATCGTCAACAAGATGGTGAAGCTTGAGGAAATACATATATCCGACAGTTATTCTGTTATCAAACTTTTCTCCTGTACGACCGTCTATAAGCTCTGTCTTGCCGTCGTAAACTTTATTTCCGTTTTCGTCAACATAATATCCTATATCGGCAAGCTCAAGACATTTCCTGATGTCCTGCTCGTGAGCGCCATCGAATACCGGAGTCATCATCTTCCAGCCGAGAGCCTTTGCGGCATAGCCGAGATGAACCTCAAGCACCTGACCGATGTTCATACGAGACGGAACGCCAAGGGGATTAAGAACAATATCGAGCGGTCTTCCGTCCGGCAAGAATGGCATATCCTCCTGCGGAAGTATCCTTGATACAACGCCCTTGTTACCGTGACGACCCGCCATTTTATCGCCGACCTGGATTTTACGCTTTTGAGCAATATAAACTCTTACAACTTTATTAACACCGGGTGAAAGCTCGTCGCTGTTGGCTCTTGTAAAGGTCTGAACATCGACAACGATACCGTATTCGCCGTGAGGAATACGCATTGAGGTATCTCTTACCTCTCTTGCTTTTTCACCGAAAATAGCTCTGAGAAGCCTCTCCTCGGCGGTAAGCTCGGTTTCGCCCTTAGGAGTTACCTTGCCGACAAGAATATCGCCGGAGCGAACCTCTGCGCCTACACGGATAACGCCGAACTCGTCAATATCTTTAAGTGCATCCTCGCCGATATTAGGAATATCTCTTGTTGTCTCCTCCGGCCCAAGCTTGGTATCCCTCGCTTCAACCTCGTGTTCAACAACATGGATTGATGTGTAAACATCATCTCTTATTAACTTTTCATTTATAAGAACAGCATCCTCGTAGTTATAACCCTCCCAGGTCATAAATCCGATAAGAGCGTTTTTACCGAGCGAAATTTCGCCGTTTGCGGTTGCGGGGCCGTCGGCAATAACCTGTCCGTCCTCTATCTTTTCGTGAAGAGATACGATAGGACGCTGGTTAATACAGGTGCCTTGGTTTGAACCTGCAAACTTAACAAGCTCGTATTTATCAACTCTGCCTGATTTTGTGGTAATCTCCACGGTATCGGCATCAACGGCGGAAACCATTCCGCCCTCTTTGGCAATAACTACAACGCCCGAGTCATAAGCCGCTTTATATTCCATACCGGTGCCGACAACAGGGGCTTCGGTTTTAAGAAGCGGAACTGCCTGACGCTGCATATTAGCACCCATAAGAGCACGGTTGGCGTCGTCGTTTTCAAGAAACGGGATCATAGCGGTTGCGACAGAAACTACCATCTTGGGCGATACATCCATATAATCTACCCTTGACGGAGGAAGCGTAAGAAATTCGTCACGATAACGGCAGGTAACTTTTGTATTTGCAAATCTTCCCTGCTCGTCGAGCGGTTCGTTCGCTTGAGCGACAATATACCTGTCCTCAATATCGGCGGTCATATATACAACCTCGTCGGTAACGACGCCGGTTTCCTTATCAACCTTTCTATAAGGAGCCTCGATAAAGCCATATTCATTAAGACGGCTGTAGCAGGCAAGGTAGGAGATAAGACCGATGTTGGGGCCTTCGGGAGTTTCTATGGGACACATACGGCCGTAATGGGTGTAGTGAACATCTCGAACCTCGAATCCTGCACGGTCTCTTGAAAGACCGCCGGGGCCGAGTGCGGAAAGTCTGCGCTTATGCGTAAGCTCTGCAAGAGGGTTATTTTGATCCATAAACTGCGAAAGCGGAGACGAACCGAAAAATTCCCTGATTGCCGCAACAACGGGACGGATATTGATAAGTACCTGCGGAGTTATCTCGCCGTCGTCGTCCTGAGCCTGAAGCGCCATCCTTTCACGGACAACTCTTTCTATTCTTGTAAATCCGATACGGAATTGATTTTGAAGAAGCTCGCCTACGGCTCTTATCCTACGGTTACCGAGATGGTCAATATCATCGAGAGAGCCGACACCGAAAGCAAGATTTATAAGATATGATACGGAAGCGAAGATATCGTCAACCGTTATATGCTTGGGAATAAGATCATCGGCGTGAATTTCAATTTCCTCTCTGAGAGCCTTTTCGTCATCGCCGCATTTTTCAAGCAAATCCGCAAGAACTCGGTAGGAAACCTTTTCCTTTATGCCGTATTCGGAGCAGTCGAAGTCAACGAATTTATTTATATCGACCATACCGTTGGAAACAATTTTAATTTCTCTGCCGTCAACATCTATAAATGCGAACATTACACCGGCGTTTTCGATTTCAATCGCTTTTTCTTCCGAAATCTTTTCCCCTGCGTCTGCAAGAAATTCGCCCTGCGGAGATATAATCGGCTGAGTAAGAGTTTGGTCTTTTAACCTGTCGCTTAAAGCGAGCTTTTTGTTATATTTATATCTGCCGACTCTTGAAAGGTCATATCTGTGCGGATCAAAGAAAAGACCGTCGATATGTGCCTGAGCCGTTTCAAGCGTGGGAGGTTCGCCGGGACGAAGCTTTTTGTAAACCTCAAGAAGAGCCTCCTCCTGATTTTTGGTGGTATCCTTTTCTATTGTGGCAAGGATTCTTTCGTCCTCGCCGAAGAAGTCGATTATCTGTTGATCAGTACCGAGACCGAGCGCACGAAGAAATGTGGTAATATAAATCTTTCTGTTCTTATCAATACGAACATAGAAAAGATCGTTTGCGTCGGTTTCGTATTCAAGCCAGGCAGGTCTGTTCGTTATAACGGTATTGTTGAAAAGCTCCTTACCTGTCTTGTCGTGATCCATATGGTAGTAAACACCCGGAG
>JAJQGZ010000133.1 GCA_021200075.1 Clostridiales bacterium
GAGATCTACACCGTCTATTTCGTCGGCAGCTTCAGATGGGTATAAGATACAGGTATTTATTCGGAGGAATCACAGTTGGAATTTTCAAAAATTCAAATATCCGACGGAGTAGAGCTTATCAGCGTACCCGCCGACAGGTTTAAAACTAACGAAATATCTTTCAATCTTGCGCTTGAGCTTAATGAGGATACTGCGGCGGCAAATGCGCTTGCAATCTTTATGCTTTCGAGAAAAGGCAGGGAATACCCCGATATGCAAAGCTTAAACCGCCGTCTTGCGGGTCTTTACGGTGCGGCTCTTTCGGCGGCTGTTACAAAGGTTGGGGAAAACCAGGTGCTTCACCTCGATTTAACTGCGCTCGACGACCGTTTCTCTTTTGACGGGGAGAGCATTGCTTACGATTGTGTACGGCTTTTGTCCTCGCTTTTGTTCGACCCCAAGCTTGACGAAAATGGCTACTTTTACGAGGCTGATGTCGAAGCGGAAAAAAGGCTTCTTATTGAAAAAATCGCCTCCGAGGAAAATGAAAAAAGAACCTATGTCCTCAGGAAAACCGAGGAGCTTATGTTTACAAATGAGCCTTACGGAATAAACAGATATTCAACTCCCGAAAGGGTTAAGGCGCTCACACCCGACGATGTTCTTTCCGCTTGGAAAAATATGCTTTCAAGCGCAAAGGTGTGCGTTACGGTTGTCGGCAATACCGACAGCGAAAGGATTGCCACTTTGCTCACCGACTGCTTTGCAAAAATAAAAAGGGAATATAAAGAGCCTGTTGACGCTGTTTTTGTACCCGAAAGCAAGAAAGTGAATAAAGCCGTGGAACGCATTGATATAAAGCAGGGCAAGCTCGTTCTCGGTTTTCGTGTAAATATGAAGCCCGATAATGATATGGCCCCTGCAATGCACAGCTTTTGCGATATTTTCGGCGGCGGCCCGTATTCAAAGCTTTTTGCAAATGTCAGGGAAAAGCTGAGCCTGTGCTATTACTGTTCTGCAAGGTATACCCGTCTTAAAAGTTGTATTATGATACAGTGCGGTTGTAATGAAGAAAATATGGATACGGCGGTCAACGAAATATTAAATCAGCTTGAGGAAATCAAAAAAGGCAATTTTGACGAGGAATTTAATTCTTCAAAGCTGGCACTTCGTGACACAATACTTTCCGTAAACGATTCTCCGTTTCTTCTTGAAGCATGGTATTCAAATCAAATAGCCGATCCCGTTATAAAATCGCCAAAGGATTCTATGGCGGAAAACGCCGCAGTGACAAAGGAGCAGGTGCAAAAGTGCGCTTCGCTTTTAACACTTGATACGGCTTACAGACTTGTTTGCACAAAGGAGGGTGAATGATGAAAGAAATTGTTTCTTCCGCTCTCAGGGAAAAGTATTATGAAATCAACCACGCTTCCAGTCTTAAAATATATGTTATGCCAAAGGAAAACTATTCCTCGGCATATGCTGTTTTCGGCACAAATTACGGCTCAATAGATACTAAGTTCAAACGCTCAGACAGGGACGAATGGACAGTTGTGCCGGAGGGTATAGCTCATTTTCTGGAGCATAAGCTTTTTGAAAGCGAGGAGCTTGACGCATTTGAAAGATATGCAAAAACAGGCGCTTCGGCAAATGCCTATACCTCTTTTGACAAAACCTGTTATCTTTTTCAGTGCAGCGATAATTTTGAGGCTTCACTCG
Organism: Clostridiales bacterium; assembly: GCA_021200075.1. GTDB lineage: Bacteria > Bacillota > Clostridia > Oscillospirales > Acutalibacteraceae > Eubacterium_R. Next base: position 1,699 of record JAJQGZ010000133.1, read on the forward strand.
AGATACTTCTTGACTTTGTAACCCATCCTTATTTTACCAAGGAGACGGTGGAAAAGGAGCAGGGCATAATCAGGCAGGAAATCACTATGTACTACGATGTCCCCGGTTGGATGAGCAGCTTTAATCTGCTTAAACTTCTGTACCGCAATCACCCTGTAAAGATTGATATTGCAGGGACGGTTGACTCCATATCTCAGATAACGGACAAGCTTTTGTACGATTGCTATGATACTTTTTACAATCTCGGCAATATGGCTCTTGCCGTGGTAGGCAATGTCACCTGCGAGCAGGTGCTGTCGGTCTGCGACAAAATGCTCAAAAAAGCCGAACCGCTTACAATTGAACGCTCGTTTGAAAGCGAGCCGAGGGATATTGTAGACAATTACTGCGAATACAATCTTTCCGTCAGTGTACCGGTATTTTCGTTTGGGTATAAGGAAAAGTGCGAAAAGCCGATACAGGATGTCGAAACTATTGTTAAAACAAATATCTTGCTTGAAATTCTTGCAGGCGAAACCTCCGAGCTTTATAATTCTATGTTTAAAAAAGAGCTTATCAATTCGAGCTTTTCAAAGGAATATTTTATCGGCAACGGCTATGAAGCGATAACCTTTGACGGAGAGAGCAACGACCCTCAAACGGTTTGCGATGAAATCAAAAAGGAAATTGCCCGGCTTAAAAAGGACGGCATTTCCGACGAACAGTTTGAAACGGTACGCCGTTCTCTTTACGGCAGGGAAATTATGGCGTATAATGATATTGACAGCGTTGCAAACGGATTTATCGGCGCCCACTTCGGCGGTTATTCGATATTTGATTCGATGCAGATTTATAAAGATGTAACCAAAGCCGATATAGAAAAAAGGCTTTGTGAGGTTATGTTTGAAGAATACAGTGCGCTTTCAATTGTCAAGGAGAAGTGATGAGCAGCTACACAAGAGTTTATTTTGAAGGGCTCGGAATTGATTTTGAAATTCCGTCGATAGCCTTTTCAATAGGTAGTTATGAAATTCATTGGTACGGTATAATAATCGCATTCGGCTTTGCGCTTGCCGTTTTGTACGGCGGAAGAAAAGCATATAAATGGAAAATGAGCCTTGACGGTATGACCGATGTGCTTATATGGGGTACAATCCTCGGTATAATCTGCGCCAGAGCGTATTATGTCATATTCGAGTGGTCGTATTATAAAGAGCATTTGTCTGAAATAGTGCAGATATGGAACGGCGGTATAGCTATTTACGGCGGAATAATCGGCGCTTTAATCGGGGCGGCGATAGGCTGTAAAATCGGCAAGGTCGATTTCCACAATCTTTTAGACCTCGGTGCGCTCGGACTGCTGATAGGTCAGGGTATCGGCAGATGGGGCAATTTCTTCAATCAGGAAGCGTTCGGCACTAATACCGAAACCGCTCTGTTTCGTATGTGGAGCGTTAAAATACGGGATACTCTTGAAGTGAGTGCGGATACTCTTGCGGCAAAGGGAATCGAGGTTGACCCGAATGTGCCTGTTCACCCGACCTTTTTGTATGAAAGTGTGTGGTGTATTCTCGGTTTCTTCATACTTGATTATATTGTTCGCAAAAGGAGAAAATACAAGGGCGAGATATTCCTACTCTACGGTATATGGTACGGATTTGAGCGTATGATTGTCGAGGGTATGCGCACGGACTCGCTCTACATCGGCGACAGCACTGTAAGAGTAAGTCAGCTTTTGTCGGCTATTATTGTTGTTTTGGCTTTGGTTTGTCATATTGTCAACATGAACAGATTTAAGAAAAAGACCTTGCCAAACAGGTTGGTTATCGCACCGGACGGCCCGGACTCTTCGGCGTGGCTGAGGAAGAATAAAGCAGTCGTTCAAACTGTTGTTAAAAACGCTTCAAGTGAGGAAAATTCCGAAAATGCCGAGAGCATGAGCGCTGATAAAGAAGAAACTCAAGCACAGAATACCGATAAGCAGGAGACGGTTAATTCGTCAACCGCTTCACAGGATAATAACGATGATAAGGGGAAAAATGATGTCACAGATAATTGACGGTAAAGCGATATCAAAAAAGGTAAAGTCACAAATCGCCGAGGAAACCGCTGTTCTCAAAGCAAAGGGAGTAACTCCGGGTCTTGCGGTTATAATAGTCGGCGACGACCCTGCTTCGCAGGTTTATGTCAGGAACAAGGAGAAAGCGTGCGAGGAGGTCGGCTTTTACAGTGAAAAATTTGCCCTTTCGCAAAATACAACTCAGCAGGAGCTTAATTCTCTCATAAAAGAGCTTAATGCAAGAAAAGAGATTAACGGCATTCTCTGCCAGCTTCCTCTGCCGTCCCATCTTGACGATAAAGAGGTTATCAATCTTATCGACCCGATTAAGGATGTGGACGCATTCCACCCGGTCAATGTCGGCGCAATAACGATAGGGGACTATAATTTCCTGCCATGCACCCCTGCCGGCGTTATGGAGCTTATACATTCAACCGGTGTTGATGTTGCAGGCAAAAAGGCTGTGGTTATGGGCAGGAGCAATATAGTCGGAAAGCCTATGGCGATGCTTCTTTTGCACGAAAATGTCACGGTCGAGATTACTCATTCCAAGACCCGCAATCTTGCCGAAATTACAAGCCAAGCCGATATTTTGGTTGCGGCGATAGGCAAGGCAAAGTTCGTAACCGCCGATATGGTTAAGGACGGTGCGGTTGTAATAGATGTCGGAATGGACAGGGACGAAAACGGAAAGCTTTGCGGCGATGTTGATTTTGAAAGCGTCAAGGATAAATGCTCGTTTATAACTCCCGTTCCCGGCGGAGTAGGGCCTATGACAATATCAATGCTTATGCGCAACACACTCACCGCCGCTAAAATTCAAAATAATATAGTCTGAACATAGTTATGATTGACGACGCCGTTGTTTACAAAAAAAAGATTTGTCAGGTGATTAATTTGGACGCTCCTGAAAAGGTTGTAGATTTACTGATTAAAAAAAGATTATCATATTTCTTTTGCGGAATCCTGTACCGGCGGACTTTGTTGCGGTGCGTTTGTAGATGTTACAAATGCTTCCAAGGTGCTTTACGTTTCGTTCGTGATATATGCAAACGAGGCTAAAATGGAGTTTTTGGGAGTCGGTGCCGATACTATACTTGAACACGGCGTAGTTTCCGAGGAAGTGGCTCGTGAAATGGCGCAGGGTGTTGCAAAAGCCGCAAAAAGCGAGGTGGGGGGTTGGTATAACCGGTATTGCCGGGCCCGGCGGCGGTAATGATAAAAAGCCCGTCGGTATGGTCTGCTTCGGCTTTTGTATCAATTCCGACATTGTGAGCTTTACACAATATTTCGGCGAAATCGGGCGCAATAATGTAAGGAAAGCAAGCGTGGAATTTGTTTATGAAAAACTACGTGCACTTTTAGATGATATGTGTTAAAATATCAACCGTAACGCATATATCCCTTGATTATATTGCAGAGGATTTATTATGAAAAGGCTTTACAGAAGTAAAAAGGAAAGGGCGCTTGCCGGGGTATGCGGCGGTATCGCCGTGTGTTTCAATATCGACCCCACGGTTGTAAGGCTCATTTGGGCGTTCATCACTCTTTTGTCCGCAAGTGTTCCGGGTTTGCTTATTTATATTGTTTGCGCACTCGTCATTCCGGACGAGCCGGATTCCTTTGACACCAC
>JAJQGZ010000024.1 GCA_021200075.1 Clostridiales bacterium
GGGAAGCAATGACGGCATCCTTTTCCGTTGCCCAGAAAATCGAAACATACATGACCCTTCCTGCCAGTGCTTTGCTGACAACTCAGGCCACCTATACGGCACAGAATATCGGTGCCGAAAAACCGGAGCGAGTGATAACCGGTGCAAAGCATACGGTTATTCTTTCCGAACTCATTTCCATCTGCATTTTGTCCGCAGTATTTGTTTTTGCTGTCCCCATTGTAAATGCGTTTGGTTTGGGTACAGTGGCTGCCGGTTACTGCACCGCACACGTCCGGTGCGTGGCACTTTGCCTGATTCCCTTTGCATCCTATTACCCGATACTGGGGCTGTTTCAAGGAGCGAATAACTCATTATACTCCACCTTTGTTGCTACCAGTGCTCTGGCTGTTCGAGTCATTTCTACCTATGTTTTGCAAGAAATCCCCGCTATCAGTTATCACATGATTTGGTGGAATGCGCTTTTCGGATGGGGACTTGGCTTTATTCTTACGTGGGTCCACTTTTTCAGGGGAAAATGGAAAAGAGACGCTGCCCGGAGAACATAACATATGCGCAGATTGCAATCTGTCGCATATTCTGTTCCTTGCAAGCAAAGCAGAGCGTTGCTCCGATTTAAATTGTCATTTTCAGATTTTTAAAATTTGAATATTCTGTCGTTTTGTATTTTCCTGCAATTCTATATAGAACTGCACCATATAGAATTGCAGGAAACAAGAGTTTCCAAAGAGTACCCTCTTTGGTTCGGGGTCATCCAATAGTGGCGAACAGCGTCCTGTTGGCAGAGGTATCCAAAGGGGACAGCGTTCCCTTGGCGGGAGGTTTCCAAAGGAGGGCAGAGCACCCCTTGGCGCACGATTTTGCTCGGCAAAGTCTAGTGTGTTATACCTTTTGTAACCGCAGACGGCTTAAAGGGATTGAGACAAGTTCAGCTCAATCGGTTTAAGCCGTATGCAGCACGGAAACAGTCTGTACCGACGGCTCATCGGTGCAGGCTGTTTTTTGTGCGGGTTAAGCGGTATTGTTGATTTGAAGCCCTTGCGGAAAATCATCAATATCGCGTGGTTACAAAAGGTATATCACGCCGTAGGCATCACGGTTGTGCACATCCGCCCACACAGCCTATCAAGCACGCCTGCTCCTAATATTTCAACTGCTCCAACGGCACTTCATGGAGCATTCTGTTTCGCGCTGCTTCGTGAACGCACCAATCGCTGAAACAGTTGACGCTGAAAATTATGATATGCGTGTTGTAATATAAATCGCTCATTTTCAATGCCTCATAAATATCCGTAATTTCATTTTTTGTGAATTTATCATCAAGGCTTTTCGGCAGAATAAAAACAAAAAGCTCATCATCCGTTTGAACACAATAATCAAATACTATCTCAAGTCCGTTTTGGAATTTTACCGAAACGGATTTTTTCTTGCTTTCAATTTTTGCGCTGCGATAGCGAACTAAATAATCCCTATGTGACTGTTCTGTAAATCTTTTGCAAGCATCGTAAAATGCCGGAAGTGCGATTTCCTCATCAAGACTATTCATCACATATTCATAAAATTTCTCCGGCTGTGCTATTTGCATTGACCTTTTTCCGAGAATAAATTTTGCCCACGATTTAATATACGGATTGGCAAGATGATATGTTGACTGCTTGCCGGTAGATGATTTTTTCGCTATGACAAAATTATGCTCAATTAAAGCCTCAAGGTATTTGCCGCATTTGTTATTCGGAAATTCAATATCCTTTGCAATTTCGCTTAATCTGTGGTTTCCCGACGCTATGCTTTTAAGGATGGGATAATAGCTTTCCGGTTTGCGAAAAGCTTCCGTCAGCCATATCGGAACAGTTGTTGAATATACGGAATCATACTCAAGCATTGTCTTTACGTTTTCCTCAAAGCTTAAATTTTCATCAATCTCCTTTGCAACAGAATATAGCCCTCCCGTCAAAGCATACAACCGCAAAATTTCCTGTCGGTTATAATTAGTAAAAGCGCGAAAATAATCCTGCAAGGTGCGGTACCCTATTTCAATATCCGCTCTTGTTTTCTGTGCGGTGCCGGACATAAGACAAATCTGAATATAATCGGTTTGCCGGATATATTTTTTAAACGCCTCATAACAGCCGCCGTTATTTTCAAATATCAGCATAGTATTATTCATATTTCTCTTTTTAATAAAGGTGGTCACGGCTTCGTCCCAATCGTTGAAATATTCGGCTTCGGGCAAAAATTGCTCTCTGAAAGATTCAACCGCTAATCTGTCGGTCAAGCCATCAAAAGCAAGATAAAATGCAGATGAATGCGCACAGACATATTCTGCTGCTATCTTTGTCCCGCCGCAGCCCTTGGGAACGTAAACAGTAAATTCTTGTTTGGCGTTATTCAGTCTGAGACAGAAGGAACACCACATTGAATAGATTGAGTTCAGTTCATTTTTAAAATCAAACATATTATTAATCCTATCATAATATGATTTTATAATAATTTAATCACAAGTACCCGGTTTTATCTATACAAAATAAATTTTTTTCAAAAAAATATCCGCATAAAATCAAGCAATTTCGCTCGTTCACAAAAAGTTTACAATTAAAAGTGGCTCATAGCACCGTATTTGTCACGCTTTATGAGAGGGGATAAATGATAACCCTCGAAAACTGAATAGCCGTTACCGAGAAGGATATGACTTTGCGATGAAAGGAGCGAAGCGACGCCGGGGTGAGATTCCCGGGCAGGAATAGAAAAACAATATCGGTGTGACGGTGAAAATCAACAAAAGGAGGAACGTCATATGACGATTTTTGAACAAGTAAAAGCCGCAGTTCCGCTAAAGGACGCGGCGGAGCGTTACGGCTTCAAGGCGACGCGCACCTGTATGATACGCTGTCCGTTTCATAATGACAGTAACCCAAGTATGAAGCTAAACCCGAGCTACTTCTACTGCTTCGGCTGCGGCGAAAACGGCGATGTGATTGATTTTGTAGGCAGGCTGTTCGGCATAAAGCCGATTGATGCGGCAAAGAAGTTGGCGACGGATTTCGGACTGGATTATGCTGCCGGTGAAGCTGTTATCAGACCTCAGGTATACCGTAAAGCTGACGTATACAACGACCGTGAGCGTGAGTGCTTCGGCGTATTATGCGATTATCTTCATCTTTTGGAGGAGTGGAAGATAACCTATGCGCCGAAAACACCTGACGAGGACTTTGACGATAGGTTTGTTGAAGCCTGTCAAAGGCTCGGGTACATTGAGTATCTTATCTACTTTATCATTGATGAGGATATTGAAGATAGGCACGAGGTTGTAAACGAGTTGATTACGAACGGCACAATAGGAAATTTACGAAAACGAATTGAAAAAATACGAGAGGAGAATCGATATGAGCAATATGAACAATAAACAAGAAATAACCCGTGAGGAAGGCGCAGTATTGTGGTTTGACGGAAAAAAGATTAACGAAGCGGTGTTCTGTGAGGAGTTTATCAAGGATTTCCCAATGGTCTGCCTCAATAACACATTCTTCACCGTTGACGGCATGGTTAGCGACGAAAGTGCGATAAAGCAGGAAATATACAACCGTATAAAGCCGTATATCGTAACGGGACTATCCAAACGAGTGACAAGCATTGTCGATGTTTTGAAGCTCGAATGTGCGGTAAAATCAATGCCGATTTATCTTGACCGTATTCACGTCGCAAACGGTACGTACTTCTTAAAGCAGGGGTTTACGGAAAAGAAAATGTTTTGCAGAAACCGATTGCCGGTGGCGTACAACCCGGACGCGCCAAAGCCCGAAACATGGCTGAGGTTCTTATCGGAGCTGTTGAACGATGAGGACATACCGACGCTTCAAGAGTTTATCGGCTACTGTCTTATCCCGTCAACAAAGGGTCAGAAAATGTTATTGCTTACGGGCAAAGGCGGCGAAGGCAAGAGCCGTATAGGCTTGGTGCTGCGGGCGTTGCTCGGCGACAATATGAACACGGGAAGTATCGCAAAGATTGAGACAAGCCCGTTCGCAAGAGCGGATTTGGAAAATGAGCTTGTGTTGCTCGACGATGATTTGAAGCTTGAGGCATTGCCGCAGACGAACCACATCAAAGCAATCATCACGGCTGAACTGCCAATGGATTTGGAGAAAAAGGGTAAGCAAAGCTATCAAGGTGACTTGTATGTAAGGTTTCTCGCACTCGGTAACGGAACGCTGCAATCGCTCTATGACCGAAGCCTAGGATTTTTCCGCAGACAGATTATTTTGACCGCCAAAGAAAAAGCCGCCGACAGAACGGACGACCCGTATATTGCCGAAAAGATGTGCCTTGAAGCGAAGGGAATATTCCTCTGGGCATTGGAGGGACTGCGCCGCCTGATACAGAACGACTATCGGTTCACGATAAGCGAAGCCGCAAAGCAGAATATGGAATCGGCTGTTGCTGACGGCAACAACGTCATTGAATTTCTTGCGTCGGAGGGGTACGTCAGATTTGCCGAGGGCGTATATACAAGCTCAAAAAATTTGTACGGCGTTTACAAGCTATGGTGCGATGATAACGCACTCCCGCCGCTGTCACAGAGAAGCTTCTGCGCGTACTTGAAACAAAATGAAAATACGTACAACGTAACTTATACCAACAAGATAAGTATCGGCATAGGTAAATATGTACGAGGATTTGTTGGCATTGAAGCACTGCAAGTACCGCTTTTTAAAAACTGACGTGAGTCGGGAAACAAGTGTACTAAGTGTACCAAACGTATAAAATGCAGTAAATATGCGGTTTTTTGGTAGTACAGACACGGAACAATATATGTACGTTGGTACGGAAAAATGTACAGATTGGTACGGATAGCCAAAAATGAAAAGCCTTAAAAACCCAGTAAAACAGCGGCTTTGTACGGGCGGTACACATAGTACACATATTTTAAGGTCACTACAGAATTTTTTTTACGAGGAGGAACACACAATGAATGCACAATACGGAATTTTGCGGTTCGCAAAATACAAAGGACCGGAAATCGGTCATATCGAAGCTCATAACGAGCGCACCAAAGAGAAATATGCGAGCAATCCCGATGTGGACGTTGCCAAAAGTAAATATAACTTCCACTTGGTTAAGCCGAAGCGCAAATACCGCGCCGAAGCCGAGAAGCAGATTGCCGAGAAAGGCTGCCGCACACGCTCCGACAGCGTAAGAGTGGTTGAAGCGTTGATTACGGCAAGTCCCGACTTTTTCAAGGGCAAGAAACGAGCCGAGATAAAGGAGTATTTCAGCTATGCACTTGAATTTATCAAGGCACATCAAGACGAGAGGACGATAATCTCAGCGGTGGTACATATGGACGAGAAAACGCC
>JAJQGZ010000097.1 GCA_021200075.1 Clostridiales bacterium
ATCGCAAACAGTGACATACGCTCTCCTTTATGAATAAATAATTTAATTACACAAATAATAAAAACGAAGGGAGTGAATCAAGTTGGATAACGAAATCAAAGGCATCAAATGTGAAGTTAAAAACTGTAAATTCCACGACACTCCTGACAATTGCCATGCAGGTCATATTAAAGTAGGCAACCAATCGGCAACAACCGTTACCGATACAAAATGCGAAACCTTTGAATGTAATGATTCCTGTAATTACAGATAAATCATTCATTCTCAGATACGCATATACAGCAAAGCGGTCGTCCGTATGACGGCCGCTGAATTTATAATATGCCAGTTGATTTATATATTCAAAAGTTTGAATACCATATCGCTCATATCTTCCCTTACGCAGACATCCTTAAACCTTACCGGCTTATCCTTGAGCGAAGCAATAGGTGCCGGAACCTGAGTGTTTGTAATTTTATTAAGCTCGTCAACCATTGAAAACTCATCAAGCTCGGGCACATTTCCGTCGCGAACGGCGCTGAGCACGCTTGCGGAAAATTTATAAGGAGATGCAGTAGAATCAATAACCGTCGGAATATCGTCGCCGGTGCGTTTTACATATTCGTCATAAACTTTAAGCGCCACGGCGGTATGCGTATCGCAAAGATATTTATATTTATCAAAATGGTATTTTACAGTCTCATCAACAGATGATTCGGACGAGAAACCGGCGTCAAATTCTTCCTGAATTTTTGCAAGCATATCGTTTGAAACGGTGTATTCTCCGTCTTTAGCAAGGCGGTTCATCAAATCCTTAATAAGATTATCGTCGCTGCCCGCAATATGATACAAAAGCCTTTCGAGGTTTGATGAAATAAGAATATCCATTGACGGCGACGAAGTGGTATAAAAATCTCTGTTCTTATTGTATGTACCGGTCTTTAAAAAATCCGTAAGAACATTATTTGAATTTGAAGCGCAGACAAGAGCTTTTATAGGCAAGCCCATATGCTTTGCATAATATGCCGCAAGAATGTTGCCGAAATTACCCGTGGGAACAACTACATTGATAACATCGCCAGGTTTAACCGAGCCGTTATTTATCAAATCGCAGTAAGCGGAAAAATAGTATACAATCTGTGGAACAAGACGACCCCAGTTAATTGAGTTTGCGGAGGAGAACATCATATTCTTATCTGCAAGACGGGCTTTAATTTCATCGTTGGTAAATATGGATTTTACGGCACTTTGCGCATCGTCAAAATTACCCTCGATTGCACACACCACCACATTTTCGCCGTCTTGGGTTGTCATCTGCAATTTCTGCATAGGTGAAACGCCGTCAACAGGATAGAAGACGAGTATCTTTGTATTTTTAACATCTTTAAAACCTTCAAGAGCGGCTTTGCCTGTATCGCCCGAGGTTGCTACAAGGATTACAATTGTCTTCCCGTCGGCGGTCTTTTTGGCGGAAACCGTCATAAGATACGGCAAAAGCTGAAGCGCCATATCCTTGAATGCGCAGGTCGGCCCATGCCAAAGTTCAAGAATATTTTTATTGCCGTCAATATTAACTGTCGGGGCGATTTTATCCGAACTGAATTTATCAGCCGAATATGCACCGCTGACGCAATAATCAAGCTCTTCGTCTGTAAAATCGGTTAAAAATTCCTTTAAAACAGTTTTTGCTCTGTTTATATAATCCATTGAAGCCATAGAGGATATTTTTTCAACGGAAAACTTCGGAAACGAGCACGGAACAAAAAGTCCTCCGTCCGTACTGATACCCTGCGCTATTGTCTGTGATGCGGTAACCTTAACCGAGTTATCCCTTGTAGATGTATAAAGCATAATAAAATTCCTTTCCGAAATTAAAATTATTGATTGGAGTATATAAATATTTATATTATTCTATAATAAGTCGAAAGCATTTTCAAGATGTTTTATTGAATTTATTTCATTATCGGAAGTATAAATTTCTATTACATCAAATCTCGGCTGCAAATCAGTCTCGTTATTTGCAAGATAAATTTGAGCGGCGGTTATAATTTTCTTTTGCTTTGCGGGAGTTACATATTCTGCCGGAGAAGCAAAAGAATTTACATCTCTTTGCTTGACCTCAATAAAGCAAATGAATTTTTTATATTTCATAATAAGGTCAATTTCACCGAAGCGAGTTGTGTAATTTGCCTCAATAAGCTTATATCTTTTCTTTTTAAGATACTTTACCGCCGCCATTTCCCACAGCTTACCCTTACTGTTCGTGTTCATTTTGAAGTATTTTTCCTTAAAAATGTTTTCCTGTGTATATCGCATATACCGTATTTTTCAATCATTTCGTAATGCAACTTTGTGCCGTAGCCCTTATGCTTTTCAAAAGCGTACTGAGGATGTTTTTCAGCCATAGCGAGCATATATCTGTCACGAGTGACCTTGGCGAGTATGGACGCCGCCGCAATGCTTTCACTTTTTGCGTCACCGCCGATTATCGTTTTTTCCTCAATATCAAGACCCGGCTTTGCGTTGCCGTCAATAAGGGCGATATCCGGCTTTATTTCAAGGTTCTCAACCGCTCTTCTCATTACAAGAAATGTGGCTTGCAAAATATTAAGAGTATCAATTTCCTTTTCCGAAGCGGTGCCAATCCCGAAGCATATACATTCCTCTATAATTTTATCATAAAGAATTTCACGCTTTTTTTCGCTGATTTTTTTAGAATCGTTTACGCCCTGAATAATACACCCTTTCGGCAAAATAACTGCGGCGGCGCATACAGGCCCTGCCAAAGACCCTCTGCCTGCCTCATCAATTCCGCAAACGGTATTAAATCCCTGCGAATACGCTTCGTTTTCATATTCAAGCCATTCCATAATCACGGCAGCTCAAGGGTTATGTTCCCGAGCTTTCCTCCTCTGAATTCATCACATACGGTAACGGCGGCTCGTTCAAAATCTATCTCTCCGCCTTTTATCAAAAATCCTCGTTTTTTGCCGATCAGTTCCAATATTTCCCAACCCTGCAAATCATTTATGCCACTGAGTTTATATCTTGTCTCTATAGCTTCCGGCTTCGTTCTTGCAAGCACTTCAAGCAAACGGCAGGAAAGAGTTTCAATATCAGTAACCTCGTCCTTTACGGCGCCGGTAAAAGCTAGCTTGTCCCCTACTTCCGTATCGTCAAACTTAGGCCACAAAACGCCCGGTGTATCGAGAAACTCTATACCGTTGCCGACATCAAACCACTGCTGTGTGCGTGTTACGCCTGCTTTATCCGCCACTTTCGCTTTGACATTGCCTGCCATACGATTGATGAATGACGACTTGCCTGTGTTTGGTATTCCGACAACCATAAGTTTTAACGGCTTACCAGCCATACCCTTATTTTTATTCTTATCAATCACAAATGAAAGTGCCTGCTTAGTAGTCGGTATAAATGCCGAAAGTCCTTTTCCTGTTCGGCAATCAACGGGAAGTGCATACATTCCTTTGCTTTTATAATATTCAATCCATATATTTGTTGCTTCCTTTTGCGCTATATCACATTTATTAAGCAAAACAATTCTCGGTTTATTTTTGATTATAGCGTCAAGCTCCGGGTTTGAGGAGCTGTACGGAATACGGGCATCGACAATTTCGACAGCACCGTCAACATTTTTTAAGCTTTCGGTAATCAGTCTCCTCGTCTTCGCCATATGCCCGGGAAACCACTGCACAGTCTGTTTTTGAAAATCTGCCATATTATCACCGACCTTTCCTGCACTGCGCAACAATAAATATATAGGTTATTATACTTTAAAATTCTTGAAAATGCAAACCGTAATACAATATTGATTTATTTATTTTTTTTACGGTATAATTATAAAAAATTACCGAAAGAAATTCGGAAGGATTTGATATTATGGACAAGAAATATAACTGGGCAATAATCGGCTGCGGTGATATTACTAATCAATTTACACAGGCAATGCTCAAAAAAGGCGAAAAAATTTACGCCGTTGCAAACAGAACATACGAAAACGCCGTTAAATTTGCTCAAAAATACAATATAGGCAAAGTGTGCAAATCGCCGTCAGAAATTTTCGACGATAAAAATATTGACATAGTATACATCGCAACACCGCACAACAGCCACATAGAATATATAATGCCCGCTCTTGAAAGCAATAAGCATATTCTGTGTGAAAAAGCGATAACGCTCAATTCAAACGAACTCGGCAAAGCTATAGATACGGCAAGCAAAAATAATTTGATACTTGCCGAGGCGATGACCGTGTACCATATGCCGATATACAAAAAGCTGAATGAAATAATAAAATCGGAAAATTTTGAGAAACTTTGTTTTGTTCAGGCAAATTTGGGAAGCCGTAAAGAGTATGATATGACAAACAGATTTTTCTGCAAAGAACTTGCCGGCGGAGCGGTACTTGACATTGGTGTTTATGCGCTTTCGTTTATATGGATGTTTTTAAGCGAAAAGCCGACTCAAATACTTTCTCAGATCAGATTTGCACCGAGCGGAGTTGACGAGGAAGAAGCGGTAATTATGAAAAACTCCTGCAAAGAATCTGCAACGGCATACCTCTCGCTTTGCGCAAAACAGCCGAAGCGAGCAACAGCGGTTTTTGAAAAAGCGTGTATTGAAATACTCAAATATACAAGAGCCGACAAGGCTGTAATCACTTATACAGACACGGGAGAGCAGAAAACAATTACGGCAGGAGATATGAAAGACGCACTGCTTTACGAAATATGTGATATGGAAGCCGCAGTAGGCGGCGGCGAAAATCAGATGTACCTTGAATACGCAAAGGATGTTATGGATATTATGACAGGACTCAGAAACGAATGGGGACTGAAATATCCCGAAGAAGAATAAATTTGAAATAAACATATCCGAAAACGGAAAACCGCCCGAATCGAAACAATCACGGTTCGGGCGGTTTTCATTATGTTTCTTTTTTAACTTTTGGATTTTAAATAACGATCTGAGAAGCAGAGCCAAAAGCTTCGGACTTTTTACCAATACAATCTTCATACAAGCCCCTCAAGCTGTTCGAGCGCATATAAACGCTCTTATTTTTTACAGCAAATTATACCGAGGATAATCACCGCAACAGCAAGAATCCTTGTAATCCATACCGTTGGACAGCAACAGGCTATTACACAGCCGACGCCGAACGCTATCCACAAATAATCACGGCGGCACATCTTCTTCATTCGGTAACACTTCTGTTCACTGCATTTACGAAAAATACCTTTGCGATATTTTCTTTAATACATGTCTCTTATACACAACT
>JAJQGZ010000186.1 GCA_021200075.1 Clostridiales bacterium
AAAACTTACACACTTTTCTTGACAAAGCCTTATACAAGCACATTCCTTTTTACATATGTGAAAATTCCGTGGGGTGCTACGGAATTTTTTTATGACACATCGGACGCCTCGTATTTTGATTTCGGCAAGGAAATTAACAATTATTACGAACCGTACAAATATTTTAAAACAGAAGACGACTGCCTTGTTTACTATGTGTTTTTCGGCACAAAACTTTCGATTTTACAGCAATTTGCAAGGCTTTGCGGCAAGCAGGCGTTTCCGCCGAAATGGAGCTTTGACTACTGCGCAAGCACAATGGCTTACACCGATGCGCCGAAATCACAGGAAAAGATGTATGACTTTATCGAAAAATTAAAGGAATATAATTTATCCTGCAAAGGATTTTACCTTTCCTCCGGCTGTACCTCGATAGGAAATCAGAGATATACATTCAACTGGAACAAGGAAAAATTCCCCGACCCGAAAAAATTTATCTCCGATTTTTCCGACACGGGAATTGAAATTATACCGAATATAAAGCCTGCGTTTCTCGCCAACCACCCGCTTTATAACGAGATTGCAGACAAGGGTTTATTTATAAAAATCCCGACGGTTCGCCGTTTATAACGGATTTTTGGGACGGATACGGCAGTTATCTCGACTTCACGAATAAAGAAGCCTTTGATTTTTGGAAAAAAACAAGGTTGCTCAAGCTCCGCTTGATTACGGCATTACGGCAACCTAAAACGACAATAACGAGTTTGACATCAAGGACTGCGACGCCAAAGCCGAGGGATTCGGCACTTCTAAAGTCAAAGTAAGCCGCATAAGACCCATACTTACCTGCCTTATGGTGCTTGCATCATTATCGTGCGCAGACAGAAAAAATCCCGATATTCGTCCGTTTCTGTCAACAAGAAGCGGAGGAATCGGAGTCAGAAGACTTGCTCAAACCTGGTCGGGAGACAATACGACAAGATTTTGTGATTTGTGTTACTGCCACAATATAGGGCTTACAATGTCGCTTTCGGGAATGTATTTTTACGGTCACGATCTCGGCGGTTTCAGCGGAGAAATGCCGTGGAGCTATCCTGATATTATAAATTTCGTAAGGGAATTATTCGCACAGCGCAAACAGCTCTTGCCGTACTTATACAACTGTGCATACAATGCGGTTGAAAACGAAATACCTATAAACGCACCGACATTTTTATATTACGATGATGAAAAGCTGTATGACAATACGGATTCAATGATGTTCGGAAAGGATATTTTGGTTGCATTTGCATTTAACGAAGGAGTAAACAGCGTATCGGCATATTTGCCGAAAGGCGCCGACTGGTACTTAAACGACAAAATTTATTCCGGCGGACAAGAGGTAAAGCTTCAAATTACACCGACGGATAAAATGCCGTATTTTGTCAAAAGTGCAAGCGTAATCCCGACCGACGAAAGCGGGTACGGATTTAAGAATGAAGATGAAAATCTTGTGTTCACTGTTTACCCGATTGCCGACGGCGATTTTGAAAGCGATTTTTTCAGCGACGACGGAATAAGCTATGAATACAAAAAGAATAACTGCGTGCATTTAAAATTCACTGCGATAAAAGCACCGTCACCGTACAATATGAGAATTTCGGCAATATACAAATGGAGCCGAATATCAAACTGTGCCGAGCCGATAAAAGAAAGCTTGCGGTTAAATAAATATCGAATTGCATTTTAAAATTTAAATCGGAGCTGCCTCACACAAATGATGAAGCAGCTCCGATTATTCATATATGTTACTTCTATCGCATTTTTTATCGTCGTCGGGGAGAAGGCAGGTCTTCGTTGCTTTTTCTCCTGCCAGAATTTGAACTGCGATTATCATCATCATTGTGCTTTTGCTGTCTCGCTCTTTTCCTCGCACGGTTTTTTTGTTTCTTTTTCAAACTGCGATAGAGTGAATAAAGATAAATCAAAACCGCAATGACTATAACTATAAGTACCACCTTAACAACCGTCAGGGAGAAAAACGATTTAACGGCGTTAATCATCTTTAAAAAGGTGGAAAGCTCGATATTCTCCGCCGCCGTTAACTCAACGGTGGCAATAATTTCATCACCGTAAATTATATTTGCGGTACATATTACATCACCCTTTGTAACAGGGGCTGAAACGGACTCCGGCTTTTCAGGAATATCAAATATAATTGCGGATTTATCAAGACCCGACGGCACGATGACATTTATGTCCTCCGTCGCCACAAGCTGTACGCTGTCGGCATTTTTGCCGTTTTCAACCGCTATTTCGCTTACCACCTCGTCCTCACTGACAAGGATTGTATATTTGAGACTGTCAAAAGCCCACTCAAAAAGAGATTTGGCATCGACAAACGAGCATTTTGTGAGATACGACTGATTTTTAATTTTCTGCTGAGGAGACTTCATAACAATGGTGAGATAATTATATCCGTCCTTTGAGGCCTTGGTTATAACGCAGTATTTCCCCTCGTCCGTCGAGCCTGTTTTAATTCCCTGGGCATACTCGTAATAATAAGTGACATAACCGGAGTTGAGCATAAGATTTGTATGGGTAAGGGTATAACCGTCGTACTCAACCTCGGTTGCAGTGGAATAGCGAACGAAATCCGAATTTTCAAGCGCTTTGAGAGTAATAATCGACATATCCCTTGCTGTGGTATAATGATTATCATCGTGCAAGCCCTCGGTATTGACAAAATTTGTATTTTCGCATCCGATTGACTGAACCCATTTATTCATTTCCTCAACAAATGCGTCGATACTTCCGCTGACATATTCGGCGAGAACCTGGCAAGCGTCGCAGGCGGAATATACCATAGCGAGGTACAAAAGCTTATCTATTGTGATTTCCTCGCCGACATCTATACCAGCAACCTGCGCACCGGTGCCGAGCAGACTGTCATAAGCGGTTTGGCTCATTGTTGTGGTTGCCGATAAATCCGTTACATTATTTATAGTAACCATTGCGGTAACTATTTTTGTAAGAGAAGCGGGATAGAGCTTTTCGTCCGCATTTTTTTCTGCCACCACGGGATATGAACTGTCGTCAAGATTAATCAGCATATACGCCTCGGCATAAATTTCCCTATCCGGAGTATAGGTTGCCGCCTCGGCTGAAAACGGCGAAATAAGTGCAAAAACAAGCACAAATGCCGTAAAAATATAAGAAAGGGTTTTTTTCATAGACTTGACACCTTTGAGATAAAATTATATTATATATGTAGTTTAACATTTTTCGATATTATTTTAAAGACCAGTTTGCATTTTTTCGGAGAAAAATTATGATTTATTTAACCGGAGACACGCACGGAGATATTTCCTGCTTTAAAAACCCGAAGCTTTCAAAATTAACCGACAAGGATATTCTTATTGTTTGCGGCGATTTCGGCTTTATTTGGAATCCCGATGACCCTAAGGAAAAGAAAAATCTTGAATGGCTGAAAAAGAGAAAGTACACTATCTGCTTTGTTGACGGAGTGCACGAGAATTTTGACATACTGAATTCATACCGTCCCTGCCGCTGGAAAGGCGGAAACACGCATAAAATAGCCGATAACATCTACCACCTGATGAGAGGGGAAATTTTCACCTTTGAGGGGAAGACATTTTTTGTTATGGGCGGAGGCGAAAGTGAGGACGCCTATATGCGCAAAGACGGTGAATCCTGGTGGGAAGCGGAGCTTCCGAACGCAGAGGAGCTGAGAAACGGCGTAACCAATCTTATGGAAACGGAGAAGAATATCAATTACATTCTCACCTACGAAGCGCCGACAGTCGCAAAGGATGTACTAAAGCAACGCACAAACAAAGACCTTATCATTACTCCGCTGAATACCTATTTGCAGGAGATACTTAAAAATGTGGGGTATATGCACTGGTACTTCGGCTCGCTTCATATGGATTTAAACATAAGCAAAAAAATGACCGCCGTGTTTAATGAGATTATGCAAATATCATAACTCACTGACAAAAAATCATAATAAAACACCGACTGTGTACTCTCGTCAAGTAGAGTATGCGGTCGGTGTTTTGCATTTTGTTTTATTATTAAATATTTGATTGCCGAGAGTTGATTACACATATTTTAAAACATCAATTATATCTGTAATAACAGGCACATCTTCTCTGAGATTCTTATCCTTAAACCAGCCCCAGTTCATTCTAATAGCCTTCATTCCTGCTGAAAGCGCACCCTTTGTATCATTTATCGGGTGGTCGCCGACATAGGTACATTCGGACGGCTGAAGATTGAGCTTTTGAGCGGTATAAACGAAAATCCCCGGGTCGGGCTTATGCACGCCTATATCTCCGCTGACAACTATAATATCGCAATAATCTCTTAATCCGCTTGTATCCATTTTATGATTTTGCAGTTTTGACGGGCCGTTTGTTATCACTCCGGTTATATACCCTCTTTTTTTAAGCTCCTTTAAAAGCGGAAGAGAATTTGGAAAAATAACATTGTAATCGCCGAAATTGGTATCGTAATGGTCGGCTAAAACCGTACTTGACGGAGCGTTGCTCCAGCCCCAGCTCTTTACAAGTGAGGAATACCAGCTTTCACGATTTACATATCCGCCGTTGCCGGTAATGCGCATTTTCTCCTTGCGTTTAGCGGTTTCTTCCTCTCCTATATCAGGCAGGAACTCGGCAAAAAAAGCGTCCATATATTTTTCAAAAGCCGCCGTCCTGTCCTGCAATGTTTCGTCAAAATCAAATAATACTGCCTTTGTCGTACTCAAGCTGTTTTTTTAACTCCTTTACAGATGAAAAAACTTTTTCTCCCCTAAGATATTTTACAAGTTCGATACGCAGAATTTTGCCATAAAGCTCGCCGTCAAAGCCGAAAATATGCGTTTCGGCAAGAGGTTTATTTACCCTCCAACTCGGTCTTATACCGATATTGGTAAAGGCTTTATATTCCTTTTCGCCTACAAACGCCCTGCTTTCATAAACGCCGAACTTAGGCACGGTTAATCCCTCGGGCAAATGCTGATTGGCGGTCGGGAAGCCGATAGTCCGCCCTCTTTCGTCACCGTGGAGGACGGCGGATTCAAAGGTAAAATTGTAACCGAGCATTTCGTTTGCCTGAACAATTTTGCCGTCGCAAAGCGCATTGCGTATCCTTGTTGAGGAAATGGGGCTTTCCTCAAAATCAATATGTTCGAGTACACGCACCCATACATCCTGCTTTTTAAGATAATTTCTTAAATCCAAAGCAGACCACGACGCATTTTTGCCGAAGCGGAAATTAAATCCGCAAAGGACAAGCTCTGCATTGAAT
>JAJQGZ010000019.1:0-2451 GCA_021200075.1 Clostridiales bacterium
CCCTTATTATCCGAGTGCCGACGCTTCCAAGATTAGGAACATTGGCGAGCTTGCAAAGGACGATTTGTTTAATGTATCTCAAAATTCCGCAAATACTCAAAATGCGACAGAATATGAAGAAAAAACATCGTTTGACCGTATAGAAGCCGAAAGGGAAAAGCGGCTTGAAATGGAAAAAACGGCGATGGAGCTTGACGGAGACCTTAAAAAGGTTTACGATTGTCTGAATGAAAACTTTGCTCATATTGATATGATAATAGCCGAAGCGGGACTTCTCGGCGGAAATGTTATCTCCGCTCTTACCCGGCTTGAAATGCTCAGCGTAGCGGAAAGTGCCTCCGGCAAGAGATATAAAATATTCTGAAAGGAAATTGAGAATGTCAAAATTAGTTATAGTTGAGTCGCCTACAAAGGCGAAGAATATCAAGGGCTATCTCGGAAAAGGCTACGAGGTGGTTGCTTCAATGGGTCATGTCAGGGATTTGCCTGCGGCAAGGCTCAGCGTTGATATTGAAAATGACTTTGAGCCTAAATATGTGGTCATTAAAGGCAAGGAAAGCTTTGTCAGGGATTTGAAGAAAAAGGCGGCCGCCTCCGATTATGTCTATCTCGCAACCGACCCCGATCGTGAGGGAGAGGCTATTTCCTGGCATTTTGCAACGCTTCTCGGTCTTGATATGAATGAAAAAAACCGTGTCACATTCAATGAAATCACCAAAAAAGGTGTTCAAACCGGAATGGCGGAGCCGAGGTGTATTGATATAGATTTTGTCAATGCACAGCAGGCGAGGAGAATACTCGACCGCCTTATCGGCTATAAGCTCTCGCCGTTTATTTCTCAAAAGATAAGAAGAGGTCTGTCGGCAGGCCGTGTCCAGTCTGTCGCTCTCAGGCTTGTTGTTGACAGGGAAGAGGAGATAAGGGCGTTTAATCCCGAGGAATACTGGTCGATTGACGCAAAGTTTGTTAACCCTCCGCAGAGGAAAGTTTTTTCCGCCGCTATTTATGGCAAGGACGGCAAAAAAATCAAAATTGAAAATAAAGAGCAGAGCGATGCTATTCTCGCACAGCTTGAAAATGCAGAATATACGGTTGCTTCCGTTAAAAAAGGAAGCCGTAAGAAAAATCCAACTCCGTCCTTTACCACCTCAACTCTCCAGCAGGAAGCTTCAAGGCGGTTGTCTTTCCAGGCGAGGAGAACGATGAAAGCGGCTCAGGAGCTTTACGAGGGCGTTGACGCAGGCAAGCTCGGCACGGTCGGTCTTATCACTTATATGAGGACGGACTCGCTTCGTATTTCCGATGAAGCAAGAGCTGCCGGCAACAGCTATATCGCTCAAACATACGGCGAAAAGTATCTGCCCAAAAAGCCGCGGTATTATAAATCAAAAAGCAATATTCAGGACGGGCACGAAGCTATCAGACCTACAACGCCGAACGTTACTCCGGATTCTCTCAAACCGTATCTTTCATCAGACCAGTTTAAAATATATAAGCTGATATGGGAGCGTTTCACCGCTTCTCTTATGGAATCCTGCTTGCAGGAAAGCATGAAAGTTGAAATAGAAGCAAACGGCTATATCTTTGTCGCAACCGGATACACGGTTAAATTTGACGGTTTTACGGTTTTGTACGAGGAAAAGGGCGACGATGAAAAAAGTGATACTTCAGACCGTCTTCCCGAGGTACACGAGGGAGATGTGCTAAAGCTTAAAAGCATACTCGGCAATCAGCATTTCACCCAGCCTCCGGCAAGGTATACAGAGGCTTCTCTTACAAAAGCTCTTGAGGAAAACGGCGTCGGCAGACCGTCGACATATGTTATGATAACATCCACAATTCTCAACCGTGAATATGTCAAGAGAGAGGGCAAGCAGTTTGTCCCAACCGAACTCGGCGAAGCCGTAACGAATCTGCTGAAGGATAAAATGCCCAATATCGTCAATGTAAAATACACTTCAAAGATGGAAGCGGATCTCAATAAAATTGACGAGGGTAAAAAGGATTATAAGGATGTAATTCGTCATTACTATGACGATTTTGAAAAGCCTCTTGAAAAAGCCAAGGAGGAAATGCAGGGAGTTAAGATTAAACTCAAGGAAGAGGAAACCGATGTCATCTGCGAAAAATGCGGAAGAAAAATGGTTATTAGGGTCGGCAGATACGGCAAATTCCTTGCCTGTCCCGGCTATCCCGAATGTATGAATGCAAAGCCCCTTGTATTTAAAACAAAGGCAAAATGCCCCGAATGCGGCGGAGATGTTATAGAGAAGAAGACGAGAAAGGGTGCAACCTTTTATGGCTGTTCAAATTATCCCGATTGTAACTTTATGACCTGGGATCTCCCGTCAGAAGAGGTTTGCCCGCAGTGCGGCAAGTCGCTGTTTCGCCGCAGAGGTAATGTTCTCTACTGCCCCGATACCGAGGGCTGCGGCTTTACAAAGCCTGTTC
>JAJQGZ010000019.1:2461-23154 GCA_021200075.1 Clostridiales bacterium
GAAGAAAAAAGAGTGAGTGATTACCCGATTTTTCTTTAAAGACGTTTAAAGATATTAAGGATATTGTTTGATATGAAATTTAAAGTTTTGGGAGCGGGTCTTGCAGGTGTTGAAGCCGCTTGGCAGATTGCAAACGCAGGCTTTGATGTTAGCCTGTATGAGATGAAACCGCTCAAAAGATCGCCCGCTCATAAATCCGATTTATTCGCAGAGCTTGTATGCTCCAATTCGCTCAAAGCCTCTCGCATCGACAGCGCCGCAGGACTTCTTAAAGAAGAAATGTACCGTCTCGGCTCTCTTGCGGTTAAAGTCGCAAGAGATTGCTCGATTCCTGCCGGCGGAGCTCTTGCGGTCGATCGTGAACTGTTTTCAAAAAAAGTTACCGAAGCCGTCACCTCTCACCCTAATATCGAGGTTATTCACGAGGTTGTAGAAAAGCTTGAATACGACGGCGATACGGTTGTCATTATTGCCACCGGGCCGCTGACGGACGGAGCGCTTGCCGAAAGTATAAGCGAGCTTACCGGCGACTATCTTTCGTTTTACGATGCGGAGACTCCGATTGTCACGGCGCAGAGCATTGATATGAACAGGGCGTTTGCCGCTTCAAGATACGACAGGGGCGGCGAGGACGATTATATAAATTGCTCGTTTAATAAAGCGGAGTACGAAGATTTTATCGGCGAACTTGTCAATGCGCAGAGTGCCGTTCTTCACGATTTTGATGTTTACGAGGGCTGTATGCCTATTGAAAAGCTTGCAAAAAGAGGAATTGATGCACCTCGCTTCGGGCCTATGAAACCCGTAGGTCTTACAGACCCGAGGACAAATCGCAGACCTTGGGCGTGCGTTCAGCTTCGCAGGGAAAACAGCAAGGGTACAATGTTTAATCTTGTCGGTTTTCAGACTAATCTCAAATTCGGCGAGCAGAAAAGAGTATTTTCGATGATACCGGGTCTTGAAAATGCTGAGTTTGTCAGATACGGCGTTATGCACAGGAATTCCTTTATTGATTCCCCACGGCTTTTAAATCCCGATTTCAGCCTCAGAAAAAATAGTAATATATTCTTTGCAGGTCAGATTACCGGCGTCGAGGGATATATGGAGTCCGCCGGCAGCGGAATCCTTGCAGGCATTAATGCGGTAAGGCTTGCCATTGGCAAGGCTCCGTTTATTCTTGAAAATGTCACTATGCTCGGTACGCTCAGCGAATATATAAGCGATCCGAGCGTTAAAAAATTTCAACCTATGGGGGCAAATTTCGGCGTACTGCCTCCTTTGAAAGAAAAGATAAGAGATAAAAGACAACGATATTCCGCTCTTGCCGAAAGGGCACTCAAATCGCTGCAAAATTCATCGGAGAATATGTGATGAAAATTATAGTTGACGCTTTCGGCGGAGACAATGCTCCGCTTGAAATTATCAAAGGTACAATGCTTGCCGTTGACGAGTACGGTATAGAAGTCGTGCTTGTCGGCGATGAAAACAAAATAAAAGCTTGTGCCGAGAAAAATAAAATCACACTTAAAAATACTCGAATTGTCGATGCTTCGGATATTATAACTATGAGCGACGACCCTAAGTCCGTGCTTAAAGAAAAGGCGGATTCTTCAATGTCCGTAGGCTTCAGGCTTTTAAACGAGGGCGAGGGAGATGCGTTTGTAAGCGCCGGCAACACGGGAGCCGTAACCGTCGGCTCAACGCTTATTACAAAGCGTATCAAGGGTGTAAAACGCCCTGCTATCGCCACCGTTATGCCGACTACCGATAAGCCGATTCTTTTTATGGACTGCGGAGCAAATTCCGTGTGCAGAGCTGAATTTTTAAATCAATTCGGCTTTATGGGCAGTCTCTATATGAAATGTATATTGGGCTGTGATTCTCCCCGTGTTGCTCTTGCCAATAACGGTACTGAGGAAAGCAAGGGTACTCCTATGGTTAAAGAAGCGTATGAGCTTATGAAGAAAGCGCCGTATAATTTCATCGGCAATATCGAGGGCAGACGCATACCGTTCGGCGATGCAGATGTTGTTGTTGCGGACGGCTTTACCGGCAATCTCATACTCAAAATGTATGAGGGTGTTGCAAAAGTTTTGATGAACTCTCTCAAGGACGCTTTTATGAAAAATGCCGTCACAAAACTTTCTTATCTTCTTGCAAAAAGCGGTATCGACGATATGAAAAAGCAGTTTGATTACAAGGAGTACGGCGGAGCGGTAATGCTTGGAGTTAAAAAGCCGGTTATCAAAGCTCACGGTTCGTCGGACGCTCGCACATTTAAAAATGCGATTAAGCAGGCTGTATGGTTTATTCAAAACGACTTTACAGAAAAAATCGAGGAGGCTTTCTCCGAACAGTCAGACGCAGGCAAAGCAACAAAGGAAGTTTGATTATGAAAGAATTGCAAAATGCAATAAACTATCATTTTAAAGATAAAAATATTTTGATTCAGGCGCTTACCCACTCCTCATTTGCCAATGAGACTCACGATAGTGTAAAGGTTCAGTCAAACGAAAGGCTTGAATTTTTGGGTGATGCCGTGGTGTCAATCGTTACCGCTTCATATTTGTTTTTTAAATTTCCGAATATGCAAGAGGGTCAGCTTACATAGCTTAAAGCCTCTCTCATATGTACCGAAGCACTGTCAGGCTATGCTGAGCAGATAGATCTCGGCAAAAAGATTATTTTCGGCAAAAGTGCCGTTAAAGGTCAGGCATGGAATAACGCAAGTATGCTTGAAAATACATTTGAAGCGTTGACCGGAGCAATTTATCTTGACGGCGGCTTTGAAGAAGCGGAGACTTTTTTGCTCAGCTTTTTGACTCCTGCCGTGGAAAATCACGCTGTCAGATTCAAGGATTATAAAACTATGCTTCAGGAAGCGGTACAGAGTGACAGCAAAATTACTGTCAGATATGAAATAATCGGCGAGAGCGGGCCAGACCACGACAAACGCTTTTCGGTGCAGGCTCTTTCCGGCAATAAGGTTATCGGTACGGGCGACGGAAAAACAAAAAAAGGAGCGGAGCAAAATGCGGCTAAAAACGCAATGATGCTTCTCGGTTACACAGTATGAAAAAAGGAAATATCAGTATATTTGTTACTCACAGCGGCTGTCCGTGCCAATGTTCTTTTTGCAATCAAAAAATCATTACCGGCAAGAGCGTACAGCCCACTGCAAGCGATGTCGATTCTGCGGTTGAAACCGCACTTAAAAGAAGCAGCTATGATTATGAAATTGCTTTTTTCGGTGGTTCGTTTACCGCAATTGACAGGGAATATATGCTTTCGCTTCTCACAAGTGCCTATAAGTATGTTAAAAGCGGTCAGGTCGGCGGAATCAGGATTTCAACCCGCCCCGATTGTATTGATGAAGAGGTGCTTTCGCTTCTCAAATCCCACGGCGTTACGAGCATTGAACTCGGTGTACAAAGTATGGACGACGGTGTTCTTGAAGCAAACAAACGGGGTCATACCGCCGAGGATGTTGTAAACGCCTGCTCGCTTATCACCTCATACAGATTTGAACTCGGATTGCAGATGATGACGGGACTTTATACCGATACTCACGATAAATCAATTGAAACCGCTCGGAAAATCATTGAGTTAAAGCCCAATACCGTCAGGATTTATCCCACGGTTGTGCTTAAAGATACATATCTTGCCGAGCTTTATCTTTCCGGTGAGTATAAGCCGCTTAACGCCGACGATTCCGCCGAGCTTTGCGCTGAGCTTGTTCCTATGTTTGAAAATGCGGGTATTAAAATCATAAGGCTCGGTCTTCATTCAAGCAAGGATATTAAAGAAAATATGCTCGCAGGCGGATTTCACGATTCATTCGGCGAGCTTGTAAGGTCTCGCATACTTGTCAATAAAATACTTGCCCTGCCGCCCGGCGATTATCGGGTCTTTGTCAATTCAAGGGCGATTTCAAGGCTTAAGGGCAATAACAAAAGCAATATTTATCTCCTTATGGAGAGAGGATACAATATAAAAATCATCATCGACAATTCTCTTGATATTGATGAACTGAGGATAAAATAATGGTATTAAAAACACTTGAAATGCAGGGCTTCAAGTCCTTCCCCGATAAAACGGTACTCAACTTCGGCTCTGGTATTACGGCGGTTGTCGGGCCTAACGGCTCGGGCAAAAGCAATATAGCGGCCGCAGTACGCTGGGTACTCGGCGAGACGAGTACAAAATCCCTGCGTGGTTCAAAAATGGAAGATGTCATATTCGGCGGAACTTCGGCTCGTAAAGCTCTCGGCTTTGCCCAGGTTCAGCTTACGCTTGACAACTGCGACCGCACACTTAAGGACAAGGGAGATATCGTCACTGTTACAAGGCGGCATTACCGTTCGGGTGAAAGCGAGTATAAGATTGATTCCGAAAGCGTCAGACGGCGTGATATTCACGAACTTTTTATGGATACGGGTCTCGGCTCGAGCGGATATTCAATGGTCGGCCAGGGTAAGATCGACTCCATTCTTTCGCAAAAAAACGAGGACAGGCGCGAGCTTTTTGAAGAAGCGGCGGGTATTTCATTTTTCCGCCATAAGAGGACGGATGCGTCAAGACGGCTTGACCAGGCGCAGGAAAATCTTGTCAGGCTTCTTGATATTCTCGGCGAGCTTGAAAGCCGTGTTGAACCGCTTAAAAAGCAGAGTGAAAAGGCACAGAAATTCATTGAACTTTCCGATGAGAAAAAGACTCTTGAAATAGGTGTTTGGCTCAACAAGATAAACCGCTTTACAAACGAACTCAGGGAGCAGGAGCATAAAACCGATGCTCTCAGCGCTTCATACGATGTGTGCGAAAAGGAGCTTAAAGATATTGCCGAGGAGGTTGAAAAAATCGCCGAGGATACCGCTTCGATAAATATGCTTATCGAGCAGATAAGATCCGCTTCAAAAGCATACGAGGACGAAGCTGCTCACAAAGAAAGCGACGCTACCGTAATCGAAGCCACAATTTCTCATAATAACGATACTATTCAAAGGCTCAAAAACGACATCGACAGTGCCGACAGCGCAGGTGCTTCCATTGATGCACAGATCAAGAAAAAGAATAATTCCATAGAAGAAAATGAACTTTTAGCTCAGCAAAAAAGAAGCGAGCTTCAGTCCGTTACCGAGCAGATGAATAATCTGATTTCATCAAACGAGGAATATTCAAAGCTCTCAATAGAGCTTAATCAAAAGATCAACGCTCTTTCTCTCAAGCTTTCGGATTGCCGAGTAAAATACTCCCGCGCCGTTTCATCAGCGCAGGAGATTGAATCTCGCCAAAGCGTTGTTGACGCTTCCATAAGCGAGCGTGAAAAAGAAATTGAACTCACTCAAAAGCAAAAGGAAGAAAGCACCGAAAATCTTAAAACGCTCAATGCCCGAATTGACGAAAACAATAATTCCCTGTCGGGCTATCAAATCAAATTGGAAAGCAAGACGAATAAAGTCCAAAAGATAAAGGACAAGCTCGACAGCGTTAATAACGAGCTTATGCAAAAGCAGTCCCGTGCAAGGATGCTTCTCGACCTTGAAAAAAATATGGAGGGCTATTCGAGTGCCGTAAAGGCGGTTATTAAGCAGTCGCAAAGCAAGGCACTTTCAGGTATTCACGGAGTTTTGTCACGGCTTATATCCGTTGATAACGAATATTCCGTAGCACTTGAGATTGCGCTCGGTGCCGCTATGCAAAATATTGTCACAAGCAATGAAACGGATGCAAAGCGTGCAATTTATTATCTTAAAAATAACCGTCTCGGCAGAGCAACCTTTTTGCCGGTATCCGCCGTTAAACCGAGAACGCTTGACGAAAAGGGGCTTGATGATAATTTCGGCTTTGTTGCAGTCGCAAGCGATCTTGTTAAATGCGATAAGCAGTATTCCGATATAATATCAAATCTACTCGGCAGAGTTGTAATAGTCGAGGATATGGATTGTGCAATTGGTATTTCAAAAAGATATTCCAATCGCCTTAAGCTTGTAACCCTTGACGGTCAGGTAATCAATCCCGGCGGTTCGATGACGGGCGGTTCGCAGTCAAAGGGAGCCGGCATACTTTCCCGAGGAAATCAAATTGACGAGCTTAACGCACAGGCAGCTGAGCTTCAAAAAGAGCTTGATAAGCTGAAAACCGAATATAAAGCCGCCGTTGAGGACGCTAATTTTTCCGCCTCTCAGCTTCAGGGCGCACAAGCGGATCTTCAGCAGGCTAAGGAGGAGCTTATCAGAGCGCAGGGCGAGAACAGGCTTATCTGCGAAAAGCTTGATTCTCTTCTTGCAAACAAAAGGTCGCTTGAAAATGAAAAATCATCTTCTGTTCAAAGAATTACCGCTCTTGAAAGCGAGCGTATTCAGTCGGAAAAGGATATTGCTCTTATTGAAGCCAATATTCAAAATGCCGAATCTCAGCTTCAAAACGCAATGGGCAGTGCGCAGGAGATTAACGATAAAAGAGAGACTTACCGCCAAAAGAGCGAGGAAATCAATCTCACGTTTGTAACCCTTGCAAAGGATACGGAAAGCGCAAGGATTTCCGTTGAAGAACTCAAACAGAGGAAAAGCACCGAGTCGGATAAAATGAAGTCTATAGAAAGTGAAATCAATTCTATAAGCGACAAAAATAAAGAGCTTACTCTTTCCGCCGAAAAAATCAGGCTTGACGCTAAAAAGCTCAGGGAGCAGGCAAAGCAGTCCGACGATGAAATCACGCTTCAAATCAATCGCAGAAACGATATTGAAAAACACACAGCCGAGCTGAGAAATCTTGAAAAGGAAAAGAATCTCGACCGTGAAAAGCTCTCGGGCGAGCTTGTAAGGCTTGAAGAAAGAAAGCTTACAATGCAAAAGGAGTACGATGAGCTTAACAATATGCTCTTTGAGAAGTACGAGCTTACAAGGCACGATGCGCAGGCACTCAACATTGTTATCGACGATATGCCGCGGGCAAAGAAAAGACTGCTTGAAATAAAATTAAAAATAAAATCTCTCGGTTCCATCAATGTCGGTGCTATAGAGGAATATAAAGAGATTTCGGAAAGATATGCTTTCTTGAAAGAGCAGATAGACGATGTTAAAAAGTCCAAATCCGAGCTTCTTAAAATAATTGAAGACCTCACCGCTTCAATGAGCGAAAAATTCCTTGCACAGTTTAATAAAATCGACGATGAATTTAAGGTGTGCTTTGCCGATTTCTTCGGCGGAGGAAAGGGCGAGCTTGTGCTTGAAGACGAGTCGAATTGCCTTGAATCTCCCATAGAAATTAAAATTCAGCCGCCCGGAAAATCCGTACAGAATATAAACCTGTTCTCCGGCGGAGAAAAATCTCTTGCCGCAATGGCTCTGCTTTTCAGCGTACTAAAGGTTCAGCCTGCACCGTTTTGTATTTATGACGAGGTTGAAGCCGCTCTTGACGATGTCAATGTTGAGCGTTTTGCCAAGTATATGCGTAAGATGACGGATAAAACGCAGTTCATTTCCATAACACACAGACGGGGTACTATGGAGGAAGCCGATGTCCTTTACGGCGTTACTATGCAGGAAAAGGGCGTTTCAAAGCTGATTGAACTTCAAACTGCGGAGTTTGCGGCTCAAATGGGACTTGAGGAATAGACGATAATAAATAAAAGAAAAGGAAGATATAATGGGTATTTTTGATGTTTTTAAACGAGGACTTAAAAAAACAAGGGACGAGGGTATCACCGCCCAAATGGACGAGGTTATCGAATCCCACGAGAAAATAACAGACGAGCTTTTTGACGAGCTTGAAGAAATACTTATTATGGGCGATGTCGGCATGAATACCGCCGAAAGGATTATAAGCAACCTTAAAGCAAAAATTGAAAACGACAGGATAACCGATGTTAAGCAGGTCAGGGAAACTATGAAAGATATAGTTTCCGGTATCGTATGGGGCGGCAGCTATTTAAGGCTTCGCACAAAGCCGTCGGTTATACTTGTTATCGGCGTAAACGGCGTAGGCAAAACAACAACTATCGGTAAGCTTGCAATGCGGCTTAAAGAGCAGAACAGAAAGGTCATACTCGGCGCCGCCGATACATTCAGAGCCGCCGCAATTGAACAGCTACAGGTGTGGGCGGACAGAGCGCAGGTTGACCTTATAAAGCACGCCGAGGGTTCAGATCCCGCTTCCGTTGTGTACGATACTATCCAAGCCGGAAAGGCGAGGGGAAGCGATATTATAATTATTGACACCGCCGGCAGACTTCATAATAAAAAGAACCTTATGGACGAGCTTAATAAAATCAGCCGTGTAATTGACAGGGAGCTTCCCGGCGCAACGAGGGAAACACTGCTTGTTCTCGATGCCACAACCGGTCAGAATGCCGTTAATCAGGCAAAGGACTTCAAGGAAGCGGCAGGCATAACGGGTATAATTCTCACAAAGCTTGACGGAACCGCAAAGGGTGGCGTTGTTCTTGCGATAAATAACGAGCTTGATGTTCCCGTTAAATTTGTCGGTGTAGGCGAAGAGATAGAGGATCTCCAACCGTTTGATGCCGACGCTTTTGCGAGTGCGCTTTTTGATACTAAAATTCCGGATGACGACAGGGAAATAGAAAACTTTATTTCCGACGACGAAAAATAACAGTATTAAGAAGAGATTAATAATAAAAATAATTTGTTTTAATAATTTTAAAATTATGGAAAAAATAGCTGTACAAAGCATTGCACCGTATTGTAATATAGATATAACAAATATCAGTGCAGGTGTAAACGGCTATAGGAAAGGTATGCAAATAATGGATTTTATTCTTGCTACTAATAATATGAAAAAGCTTGTGGAAATGCAGCGTATTCTTTCACCGCTTAATATCAACGCAGTCACTGCAAAGATGCTCGGAATAACTCTTGAAGATGCAGAGGAAAACGGAGAAACCTTTGAGGACAACGCAAGGCTCAAGGCGCAAAATGCTTGCAGTCAAACCAATATGCCCGCCGTTGCCGATGATTCGGGCTTGTGCGTTGATTATTTAAACGGCGCTCCGGGTGTGTATTCCGCCAGGTTTGCCGGCGAACACGGCAATGACGAAAAGAATAACGATTTGCTTCTTGAAAAGCTAAGCGGTGTACCCGATGAAAAAAGAACCGCACGCTATGTCTGTGCGGTATGCTGTGTGTTCCCCAACGGTAGGAAAATTCTTGTAAGGGGCGAGTGCAGCGGCAAAATCGGGTATGAAAGAGACGGCAGCGAAGGCTTCGGCTACGATCCGTTCTTTATTGTAGACGGAAAATCGTTCGGCAGATACACCGCCGAGGAAAAGGATAAAATAAGCCATAGGGGAAAGGCGCTCAGGCTTTTCACCGACGAATTGAGGAAATATATATGACATCTAAGGAAAGAGCCAGGCTCAGAGCAAAGGCAAATACTCTTGAGTCGATAATTCAAATAGGCAAGGACGATATCGGGGAAAATCTCATTTCTCAAACGGACGATGCGCTTGACGCAAGGGAGCTTATTAAGCTCCGAGTTCATCTTGATACCGCACCCGAAAAACCGAGGGAGCTTGCAGGCAAGCTTGCTCAGGCACTCGGCGCCGATGTGGTTCAGGTAATAGGCGGAGTGATTGTCCTTTACCGCAAAGCAGATGAGGAAAAAATCGCTCAAAAACGCAAGAAAAATGCCACCGCCAAAACAACAGTCCGCAAAAAAGTTAAGATAAAGGGCAAAAGACAGCGCCAAAGGGAAAAGGAAGCAAAAAAATCCTTACGCTAAGTACGAAAGACCTAAATATTATGGCAGATAATGTAAACGGTTTAAAAACAGGTATTTTCGGCGGAGCGTTCAACCCTGTTCATAACGGTCATATTTCTCTTGCTGAAAATTGCATTTCAAGTCTTTCGCTTGACCGTATAATATTCATTCCGACCGCTCAGCCGCCGCATAAAACTTCGCAGTATCTTGTATCAAAGCAGGACAGGCTCAATATGCTCTCTCTTGCACTTAAGGACGATGAACGCTTTGAAATTTCAGATATTGAGTTTAATCGGCAGGGCAAGTCGTATACATACGACACACTTGTTTCACTTCGTGAAATGTATCCGTCTGACAGCTTTTATCTGATAATCGGTTCAGACCAATTTCTTGCGTTTGATAAATGGTACAGATACAGGGATATTCTTTCCCTTGCAGTGCTTTGCACCGCTTTGAGAGATGATGTATCGGGTAAAAAGCAGATGCTCGAATTTGCAGAAAAACTCGGCATTTTGCAAAACGGCGGATTTTCATTTATACCCGGTGATGTTATTCAAATCAGCTCGAGCGAAATCAGGGATATGATTAAAAATTTTGCCGATATTTCCCCGTTCGTACCGCCTGCCGTTAATCAATATATTGCCGAAAGGAAGCTATATGGTGTATAATATCGAGGAGTATGAAAAAATTATAAGACAGCGTCTATCCGATTAT
The DNA here is from genome assembly GCA_021200075.1 of Clostridiales bacterium. GTDB lineage: Bacteria > Bacillota > Clostridia > Oscillospirales > Acutalibacteraceae > Eubacterium_R. The sequence goes on from JAJQGZ010000019.1 coordinate 12,896, forward strand.
CGTTTCTACCATTCAATGTGCGTTTCGCAAAGTGCAGTTGAACTTGCCGAAAGATACGGCGCCGATACTCAAAAGGCGAGGGTAGCCGGTCTTTTACACGATGTAACCAAGGAAGCCGACAGGGAAGAACAGCTTTTCTATATAGAAAAAGCCGGTTTTGAAATGACCGAGTTTGAGAAGACGGAAATTAAATTTCTCCACCAAATATCCGGAGCCGCATTTGTAAAAACTCAGCTCGGCATAAATGATGAGGAAATTCTTTCTTCTATCCGTTATCACACAACTGGCAAAGCCGATATGACTCTTATGCAGGAAATTATTTATCTTGCTGATTTTATCTCGGCGGATCGTGATTATGACGATGTCGATGTTATGAGAACCAAAACCGCCGCCTCAAAAGAGGACGGACTGCTTTACTGTACAAGATATTCCATAATCTCTGTAGTCAAAAAGGGCAGGGTGCTGAATACCGATACCGTAAATGCATATAACTGGATACTGAAAACTTATTTTATGAAAGATTAACGAGGTATTAAATGGAAAATATTGAAATTGTTAAAACCGCCGTAAAAGCTATTGACAGCAAAAATGGCGAAAATATTGAAGTTATTGATATAGAGGACTTGACCGTGTTGGCGGAATATTTTGTCATAGTCACTGCATCAAGTACAACTCAGCTGAAATCAATTGCTCAGGAGGTAGAATATAAGCTGTCCCTTGCAGGGTGCGAGCCGCATCATATCGATGGCAGGAACACTCCGTGGATATGCCTTGATTACAACAGTGTAGTCGTTCATATATTCTACAAAGACCAAAGGGATTTTTATTCGCTGGAACGCCTCTGGGAGGACGGCAAAAAGCTTGATACCGCTTCCTTTATCTCGGACGGCGACAAATAATATTTCTCTTAAATATACTGTAAATTAATTCATTTTTAAATAACCGTTATTAAGAAAGGATATGAAAGCATTATGGATTACAATTTTAAAGAAATCGAAAAAAAGTGGCAAAATATTTGGTATACGCAAAATACCTTTGCGGCTAAAGACGACTATTCCTTGCCGAAATATTATTGCCTTGTAGAGTTCCCTTATCCGTCGGGTCAGGGGCTTCATGTAGGTCACCTGAGGTCTTATACCGCTCTTGATATTATCGCCAGGAAAAAGAGACTTCAGGGATATAATGTTCTCTATCCTATGGGTTGGGACGCTTTCGGTCTTCCTACGGAAAATTACGCCATTAAAAATCATGTTCATCCCGCCGAGGTAACAAAGGATAATATCGCTCATTTCAAATCACAGCTTCAGTCTCTCGGATTTTCATTCGACTGGACAAGGGAAATCAATACCACCGATCCCGATTATTATAAATGGACTCAGTGGATTTTCCTCCAGTTTTTCAAAAAAGGACTTGCTTATAAAAAAGAAATGGCTGTAAACTGGTGTACCTCCTGCAAATGCGTTCTTGCAAACGAAGAGGTTATAAACGGCGTTTGCGAAAGGTGCGGCAGCGAGGTTATCAGGAAGAACCAAAGCCAGTGGATACTTAAAATCACCGATTACGCTCAGCGTCTTGTAGACGACCTTGACGACCTTGATTTTATCGACAGGGTAAAGGTTCAGCAGAAAAACTGGATAGGACGCTCAACCGGCGCAGAGGTTGATTTCGGCACCACTCTCGGCGACACTCTCACTGTTTATACAACAAGACCCGATACTCTTTTCGGCGCAACATATATGGTTATTTCTCCCGAGCATCCGCTTATTGAAAAATGGGCGGATAAGCTTGATAATCTCGATGAGGTAAGAAAGTATCAGGATATGGCGGCTCATAAGTCCGATTTTGAAAGGACGGAGCTTAATAAAGAAAAAACAGGCGTAAAGCTCGGCGGTGTAATGGGTATAAATCCCGTCAACGATACCGAGATTCCGATTTTCGTATCCGACTATGTTCTCACTTCCTACGGTACCGGCGCAATAATGGCGGTTCCCGCCCACGATACAAGGGACTGGGAATTTGCCAAGAAATTTGATTTGCCTATAATTGAGGTTGTTGCAGGCTCAAAGGTAGGCGTTCAAAATGAAGCGTTTACCGACTGCGCAACAGGTATTCTTGTTAATTCAAGCTTCCTTGACGGTATGCTCGTAGAAGAGGCTAAGGTCGCTATCACTAAGTGGCTTACCGATAATTCAAAGGGTCACGAAAAGGTCAATTTCAAGCTTCGTGACTGGGTGTTCTCCCGTCAAAGATATTGGGGCGAGCCTATTCCGATTGTAAAATGCGAGGACTGCGGATATGTTCCGATTCCCGAAAGCGAGCTTCCGCTCAGACTGCCCAAGGTTGATTCCTATGAGCCGACGGATACCGGCGAATCTCCGCTTGCAAAAATGACAGATTGGGTAAATACAACCTGTCCTCATTGCGAAAAACCGGCTAAAAGGGAAACCGATACTATGCCTCAGTGGGCAGGTTCGTCATGGTATTTTCTCAGATATATGGATCCGCATAACGATAAGGAGCTTGTTTCAAAGGAAGCGGTAAATTATTGGGGCCCCGTTGATTGGTACAACGGCGGTATGGAGCATACGACGCTTCATCTTCTCTATTCTCGTTTTTGGCATAAATTCCTTTATGATATAGGCGTTGTTCCCACCAAAGAGCCTTACGCAAAGAGAACTTCCCACGGTATGATACTCGGCAAAAACGGCGAAAAAATGTCAAAATCCCGTGGCAATGTAGTCAATCCCGATGAGATTGTAGACCAATACGGCGCAGATACAATGCATCTTTACGAAATGTTCATCGGCGATTTTGAAAAGGCGGTTCCGTGGAACAGTGATTCAATCAAGGGATGTAAGAGATTTATCGAGCGTTTTTGGAATTTGCAGACTGTTGTTAAGGACGGAGATGAATATTCCCCCGAGCTTGAAGCCGTTATGCATAAAACCATAAAGAAAGTCACCGAGGATATTGATTCTCTTAAATGCAATACCGCAATTGCCGCTATGATGACCCTTGTAAACGAAATGTACGCCAAGGGTGTAAACGAAGCGGAACTCAGAGATTTAACCATAATTTTAAATCCGTTTGCTCCTCATATTACCGAGGAAATGTGGCAGGTTATGGATTTCGGCGGTATGGTAAACGAGGCGTCGTGGCCTGCGTTTGACGAGGAAAAGACTAAGGAAAACACCGTTGAAATTGCATTGCAGGTTATGGGCAAGGTTTGTTCCCGTATAACCGTTGATATTAATATCACGAAAGAAGAAGCAATAACGCTTACAAAAGCGGATGAAAAAATTGCAAAGGAAATTGCAGGCAAAACTGTTAAAAAAGAAATTTATGTACCAGGCAAGCTTGTAAATATCGTTGCTGTTTGATAAACTTTTCTCGCTTTTATCCTAATTTAATCTACATTTTCACTAACGGAGGAGACTAATATGGCGAAAAAGAAAATATATACCGTCGTAACTGCGCATCTTGATACTGTTTGGAGCTGGGATTTTGAAACCACGGTAAGCGAATATATTTATAATACTCTTGTCGATAATTTCAAGCTTTTTGAAAAATATCCTACTTATACCTTTTCCTTTGAGGGCACATACAGATATGAGCTTATGCAGGAATATTATCCCGAGCTTTTTGGAAAGCTTAAAGAGTATGTAAAATCAGGCAGGTGGAATGTCTGCGGCTCTTCGTTTGAAAACGGAGATGTCAATGTGCCGTCTCCTGAAGCTCTTTTCAGGAATATTCTTTTCGGCAATTCGTATTTTGACAAAACATTCGGCAAGCGCAGTGTGGATATATATCTTCCCGATTGCTTCGGCTTCGGCTGGGCACTGCCGAGTATTGCAAACCACGCGAACCTTATGGACTTCACCACTCAAAAGCTTGCTTGGGGCAGTGCGTACGGAGTACCGTTTGATATAGGTAGATGGCAGGGTGTTGACGGCAAGGAAATTTACGCAAGCATCAATCCGCACGATTATTATTTTACGCTTAAAAAGCTTCGTAATTGGGATTTTGTAGAGAAAAAGTTTGAGGAAAACAAAAAAATACGACCTTGATATTACATATTTTTTCCACGGTATCGGCGACCGTGGCGGAACGCCCAAAGAGGAAAGTGTTAAATTTGTCGAAGAGGAGATAAAGAAAAATTCTCAAAGCGATATTGAAGTTGTTGCGGCGTCTGCTGACGAGACTTATCACGATATTGACGATAATTTTACCGACGAGCAAAAGGCGAAGCTCCCGGTTTGGAAAAAAGAATTTGTAATGCAAAATCACGGCATCGGCGACTATACATCCAGAGCCGTGGGCAAACGCAGGAACAGAAGATGTCAGGAGCTTGCCGATGTAACCGAGAGAGGAAGCGTTATGTCCTCTTATCTCGGTACTGCCGATTACAATCAGCAGAGCATTAACCGCTCGTGGAAAAGATTTATTGCTCATCAGTTCCACGATGATCTCCCGGGCACTTCCTGCCAAAGGGTTTACAGGCGTTCATGGAACGATTATGCAATGTCTATGAACCAGTTTTCAAACGAACTTGAAGCGTCCGTGGCTCCTGTTTCACAGCTTATGAAAACCGATTTTTGCAGCGGTATTCCGGTTATGGTATATAATCCGATAGAAGCAGACAGGCGAGGCGCCGTAACGGTTCGCTTTGCCGATTTGCCCGAATCGTATGTCCGTGTTTATGATGAAAACGGCAGGGAAATTAAGAGCCAGATTTTGTCATATAAGGACGGAGTTACGGAAATACTTTTTGTCGCTGATGTCAAGAGTCTCGGCACAAGGATATACGATGTCAGACCGAGCGACCGTCCCTGCTGTGTAAAAAGCGATATTTCCATAAATACGGATAATATTATGGAAAATCAAAAAAATATATCGTCACGCTTAACAGAAAGGGCAATATAACCTCTATTCTCAATAAGGAGCAGGATGAGATTGAACTTCTCAAAGAGCCTATCAGTCTCGGTTTGTTCAAGTATACAGGTTCAAAGGATTGGCCCGCTTGGGAGATGAACTTTAAAGAAGCAAATAAGGAAGCCGACAGAATCCCGAATGTAGTTACCGTCACTGTTCTTGAGCAAGGCCCTGCGAGAGTTACGTTTAAGGTTATTCAGCAGGACGGCAAGAGTACATTTTTAAATATTATCACTCTTACCGACGGTTGTGATATTGTAGAGGTTTATTCGGAGATTGAGTGGCGTTCGCTTCGCACTCTTGCAAAAAATAAATTTTCATTCACCGCACAGAACGAAAAAGCGACCTTTGACCTCGCCCTCGGCGCTGTCGAAAGAGGCAATATGACCGAGGAGCTTTTCGAGGTTCCGACGCAGAACTGGGCGGATATTACCGATAAAAGCGGCGAGTACGGCATTTCCGTTTTGAGCGAATGTAAATACGGCTGGGATAAGTTCAGCAACAATACCCTCAGAATGACCGTGCTTCACACTCCTAAAAAGAATTATCGTATTGATTCAATGCAGTCGATGATGGATTTGGGTCTTAACAGATACTCTTTTGCGATTTACAGCCACGAGGGAGCCGTCGGTGCCGATACACAGCTTGAAACAAAGAAATTTATTACCCCTATGACCGCTTATATATGTTCAAAGCATCAGGGTAAATTAAAAACCGAATACTCGTTCGGCAGTGTTTCGGATAACGATGTTATAATCCGTGCAATTAAAAAAGCGGAGGACAGCGATGAAATAATTGTCCGTCTCGGCGAAGGCGGCAAAAAGAGCGTTGATAACTTCACCTTAACTCTCGGCGAGGGTATCGAATCCGCAAGGGAAATTTATGCAAGCGAGGAACCGCTCGGCGAAGCAGTCGTCAAGGACGGCAAGCTTGTTACGGATTTTGAACCGTATCAGATAAGGAGTTTTGCGTTAAAGCTCAAACCTTCTCCCGTTTCGGGAATTAAGGCTGAAAGTACGCCGATTGACCTTGAATATGATATGAACATTATCACAAAGCAGGGCGATACCGCAGATCTTGAATATACAATCCCGTATGAAATTATGCCCGATACCGTCACATCAAACGGCGTGACATTTAAAATTAACAAAGATGCACCCAATACTCTTATCGCAAACGGTCAGTTCTTTACCGTACCCGACGATGCCGATAAGGCGGTTCTTCTTTGTGCATCCTACGGTTCTGACACAGATGCTGAATTTATGGTCGGCGATACTTCTGTTATAAAACGCATTAATTCCTGCTTTGAAAGGTTTGCCGCTTGGGATCTTTATGATTTTAACGAAACTGCTTATATCAAAAAGGGCAAGCTCGCTTTTGAAGCTACGCACTCCCATAAGGACGGCAAGGACGCATATACAAAAGGAATGTATTTCTATCTTGTGGAGCTTGATACATCTAAGGATAAGAAAATAATGCTCCCGATTGATGAAAACATTATCATCATTTCCACAAGTTCGGTTAAGTGCGAGCCGTGTTCGCTCGCAAGTCCTGTCTACGATGAGGTCGAGAAGAGGGAGTTCAATTTTGCTCTTTCATTCCCTCAGCTTATTCAGTATGTTTATAATAAATGCGTTTGGCAGCTTAACGATAAGGATAACTTTATAAAAGATAACAACAGAGGCAGACACGATGATTAAAAGCTTTGATAAAAATTGGACGACCACTAACGATAATCTTCCTCTCAACGATTCCGAGACGGAAAGATATATCTCTGTTCGTCCGAATGAAAATCAGCTTCGCCTTGCTCAAAAACCGTTTTATTGTTTCATTCATTTCGGTATGAATACCGCAACCGGCAGGGAATGGGGCGCCGGGGTCGAAACCGTCAAGGATTTCACGATAACAAAAATTGATACCGCTCAGTGGGTCAGGGTTATCAAATCAAGCGGAGCTACTGGTATAATACTTACCTGCAAGCACCACGACGGCTTCTGCCTTTGGGATACTCAATATACCGATTTTTGCGTAAAAAATACCGAGTTTAAAAAGGATATTGTCAAGCTTCTTTCCGACGAATGTGCAAAGCAGGGTCTTGATTTCGGAATATACCTTTCTCCGTGGGATATGCACGATAAACGCTACGGCACAAAGGAATATGACGATTACTTTTGCAATCAGCTTACCGAGCTTCTCACAAACTACGGCAAGATATTCGAGGTATGGTTTGACGGCGCAAAGGGCTCAAACGCAGTTAAATTTGAATATGACTGGGACAGATATCATGAGCTGATACGCACACTTCAGCCGCAGGCAAATATTGCAATTTGCGGGCCGGACATTAGATGGGTCGGCAATGAGGGCGGCCATATCAGGCAAAGTGAATATTCTGTTGTTCCGTCGGCTCTTCGTGATGTTGAAAAGATTATGAAAAACAGTAAGCAAAACGAAAAGCAGACTATGTCGGTTCAAAAATATTTCTCCTCAGACGAAGACCTTGGATCTCGTAAGGTACTTAAAAAGAACGCTTATCTCTGTTGGTATCCTGCCGAGGCAGATGTTTCTATACGCAAGGGCTGGTTTTATTCCAAGGACGAGAATATGACGGTCAAATCCGTCAAAAAGCTCTTTAATCTCTATCTCGATACCGTAGGCAGCAATTGTACGCTTCTGTTCAATGTTCCGCCCACGGATAAAGGCATTATTCACCGTAAGGACGCAAGAGTGCTTAAAAAGCTCGGCGCTATGATTGATTCGATAGAGCTAAACCCCGTTCTTGTTCAGTCTCTCGGCGAGCTTACTAAGGATAACGGCTATATTGATTTTAACTTTAACGATGAAAAAGAGCTTAATTATATCGTTATCAGCGAGGATATTTCTTTCAGCCAAAGAGTTGAATCCTTTGAAATTTTCCTTAAAAATAAAAACGGCAAGCTCAAAAGGGAGTACAAAGGTACTGTAATCGGAGCGAAAAAAATTATTCGCCTAAATTCCAAAAAATGTGTCGGCGCAAGATTTATCATTCGCTCCTCCCGCAGCACTCCGATAATAAAATCAATCGGCTTCTATGAGTGAACCGTTTAGCGTGTACATACAAATTTTATATAACTAAATCCCAAAAATTTTCTGAAAAAAACACGGTGTCTCCGTATCGAGATACCGTGTTTCATTATAGTTATATAAGCTGTATACCGAAATTTTATTTCTTTCTTATCGCCTTTTGATGAGTTGCATTTTGAATTTCCTGTTCGGCGGCTTCTTTCAGACTGTGTGCGTCGTGAATAATCGTTTTGTTGTAACAATTGCTTATCGCCTGCGTCAGACCGAGGAGTATGAACAGCAGGATAATTTGTTTGGGCGAGTTGAAGATGTAGTCTGTCAGACCGAACAGCAGATACAAAAGCATTGATGTGAGTACACAGAATACCAGTGTGAACTTCTTGCCGTTATTGGCATTGATTTCAAGCAACTTTCCGAATGCGAATATAAGCACTACAAACAGCATTATAACGCCGATTATGCCTATTTCCATCCATGTTTCCAAAATAAAATTATGCCCGTGCGGCTTGTCGAGATTATATTCGTTTAGCAATACAGCTCCCGTTGATTCGCAGCCGAATCCCAGCCCGACGAGAAATGCCTGCACATGATTGAATATATAATCAATCAGGCTTTCGTAAATTTGAAAATGCACCGCCGAGGATTCCTTTGCTTCCTCTCCGTTTCCTCTGCTTTTAAAGATGATTCCGTATCTTGTCAGCAGGGAGGGGACTATTACGCAAACCGTCGGTATAAATATTTGCAAAAGCGGCTTCCAGTGTTGCTTAATAAGAATGATAAATATAAACAGCCATCCGGCAATTGCAATTATACATCCCGCTCTGGTAAGCGTTGCACTGATTCCGCAGCTGATAAATACATTTGTCATAAAGTATATGATTTTATGCTTTTTGCCCTTTCTATTTAAAAACAGGTAAATGGAAATAGGATATACCAAAAGCAGGTAAGTTACCAGCAAATTCGGGTTTGAGAAAAATCCGCTCGCTCTCGAATCCCACCACAGCGTTGTGTCAATTTCAAACGGCAGCCAGGTATATACCTTTTTATCAAAAAACTTGTAAAACGGAGTTGTTAAAACCTGCGATTTTTCTATATACTCGTATTTGTAAAGCGTATATGTGCATATCTGAATAACCGCGATTATCCCGTTTAACGCTCCCGATGCGGCCATCAGCGAAAAGATTTTGTCAATCCTTCTCCTTGTCCTTGCAAGGTTATATATCATAACCTCGACCAAAAACATTCCCCACCACAGCATTGCAATAGCAAAGGTTGAAAATTTAGTGTCAGACCAAAATGTACTTATTACCGAAAACAGCATAAATATCATCATCAGCTTGCCGATTGTTCCGACATTTGCTTTTCTGCCTTCTCTCGACCATTGAACCTTAAATACAATAAATCCTGCAAAAAGTATAAACGGACTTACATATTCCGGTAAAATCGGGAAAAGAAATATTATCGCCATAAGCCAGTACCAACCCGGATTTCGGTGATACTTCTCTTTCAGGCTTCTAATTGATTCTTTCATGAGCTTACGATAAGTGCGCCGAAAAAAATCAGCCAAACTTAATCCTCCCACTTAAAAGCGTCCCTTTGTGGTACTTTTACTGTATCTCGTCGTTAAATTTTCGTAATACTGTAAATGTATTATAATAATACACCTATTATTTACTTTTTTCAAGTAATATTTTTTATCACGGCTTTTGAACGCCTTGCAGCGGCGGCTGAAAAGGGGATACCGTTACCAAGTCGGAAGTTCTCTCAAAGCGATATTAAAACTCTGCAAAACGGCGGCATTAACACTTGATTAATAGAAAATTTATATTATTCGGCTAAATAAATTGTTGCAATAATTTGTTTATTATAGTATAATTTAATGGTATCTAAATTAACATTGGAGTGATATGTACTATGAGCGATAATGAAAAAAACACGGAAGAAATCAAAAACGAGCAGGAAAATGTTTCGTCTGAAGACAATTCCGTTTTGAATGAAGCAGAAGTCTCCGCCGATTCTTTACAGGATGCAGACAGTGCCGAGACTGTTTCAAAGGAGGAAAGATCTGCCTCCGATACCGCAGAAAAGACCGACGCTGAAAAAGCTAAAAGAGAAGTAAAGTATGAAACAAACGATAATTGGAAGTTTGACGGCGACTCCCGTTCGGTTAAGGACAATATCGTTTTGGGCAACGATGATTTTGAATTTGAGATTAAGGAAGACGACTTCTATAAAAAATCGTCTTCAAAACAGCAAAATACAAATCC
>JAJQGZ010000055.1 GCA_021200075.1 Clostridiales bacterium
ACCTTAAATCTTTTGCATATTTTAAAAAAACTTACACACTTTTCTTGACAAAGCCCAATAGGGGTTTATTTTTTTACAAAATTATTCTGATATATAAAGTCATTTGTATAAGTTATTTATATTTTTTACAATCCTTAATTTTATCTATCCGAACATTAAAAGTTCATACTTTTTTCTTAACTCAGCGAGTACTTCTTTGGCGTCCCTGATTTCTCCTTTGTCTATTGCTTCCTCGGCATCTGCCAGCTTTTTTCCACATCGTGCATAAACATATTTTTTTCATATGTTTCCATACTCATAACAACCATATCGCCGTAACCGTTTTTTGTTACAAATACAAGCTCGTTGCTGTTATGGCACATTGTGGATATTTCACTTGTATTTTTTTAAATCTCTGATAGGAATAATTTGCGGCATAAAATCATCTCCTTAGTATACTGGCTTAATTATACCATAATTATCCCACGATTGCAATATTTTTAATCAAGGGCTTTGCCTGAACATCAATATTTGTCCATTTTAAATATTATCCGGTAAAATAAATTTATCGGCAAGTGCTTGATACTGATCCTATGCATTAAGGCAAGTATCAATCAAAAATCCCTTTTCTCCGTCCGATTGGTATTCCTGCAAGCCTCGGTAATAAAAAGCCTTATCTTCATCCAATATAATAAACGGAGTAATATTGTATCTTAAACATTCTTTGAACATTATAATTCTTCCGACTCTGCCGTTGCCGTCCTGAAACGGGTGGATTTTTTCAAAATCACTGTGAAACTCGATAATATCGTTGATTGTAGCAGTGTCAATTTTATTGTATTTTTTAATCAGATTAGCCATTTTTTTCTTTGACCTTATCCGGTGGTGCGGTTTCGGTAAATCTGACTTCATTATCAAGCATTTTGTAATCGCCGACCCTGAACCATAATTTTCGTTCGTCGGTTGTTCCCGATTTTAATATCTTGTGAAATTCTTTGATAATTTCTTCCGTCAAAGGCTCTTCGGCAATGTCAAGCACATAATCAACCATTTTAAAATGATTTGATGTTTCTACTATATCGTTTATATTTGTAGCGGTTGTTCCGTCAGTCAGTAAAGTGTCGGTTTCGTAAATATATCTTGTTTGTTCGGCAGTCAGTTTACTGCCTTCTATATGATTTGTGTTATATAAAAATCTAATTTGTGTTGTATAATATAACCGCCCTTTAAACTGCGTTTCTTTTTCTTCTCTCAATACTTCGAGTATTTTATTGCTCACACCGAACCCTCCTTGAACTTACTGTAAGTATTATACCATTTTTATTGTGCAAAATCAATTACCGCAGCTATTATATCGGCAGCGAAAAACAATTAAACGGTACGGCAGATAATTTTTAATATAAAATATCCCCGTACTTCGCCGATTATCGGTTTTGTACAGGGATTATTTCAGTTATATAATCATAAATTATCCTCACACGGATATTCGGGCATATCAACAATTGTCGGCGTATGCCCAACCGCCGGCAGAAATTTTTCAAGCACATCGGCGGTTTTGATTTTTAGGCTCGATGTATTCACACAGGGGTGACAGCCGATAAATTCGCTTTCAATAACAGGCTTGCCGATTAGCAGGCGAACTCTGTTTTCCCTGTCGTTCATAAGCCCAATAATCGACACGGCGCCCGGCTTGATGTCAAGGAATTTCTCCATATATTCACTGTCTGCAAAGGAAAGCCTGGAGCAGTTTATCTGCTTTGTAATATCCTTGGTTTTAAACGTCTTATCGCCCGGCATCATCAGCAGGTAAAAATCCGTCTTCTGTCTGTTGCACAGGAATAAATTTTTGCATATTATTACGCCGAGAATTTTATCGATTCTGTTGCAGTCTTCCATTGTTCCGGCAGGCTCGTGGTCGGTGCGTTTGTATTCGATTTCGAGCTTGTCGAGCAGGTCGTAAACCCTCATTTCTCTTTCAAGTCTGCCGCTTGCATTCTCCGGTCGTCCGTCAAAAAGCTTCATATTCCCTCCGCCGATATTATTTTACAAGAACATTCGCATTATGCTCAAGCAATCTTATCGCTTCTCTTCTGCTTCTCTTGATGATTTCCTTTGTACCGTCGGCGTATTCCGGCGGTCTGGTATCGAGATTGTGGGAGTCCGAGCCGGTCAAATGAATTTTACCGTTGTCGAGATACTTGAACAGCTTTTTTTTCATAGATCTGTGAGAATTTGCAAAAGACGATATGTTTACCTGAACAAGACAGCCCATATCAATATATGCGTCGAGAAGATCCTCGTTTTCCATAAGAGCAGGGTATCTTTCAATATGTGCAAGTATCGGTTTAAGACCGTATTCGTAATTCAGGTTGAGCAGTCTTTCATAATATCTTTGCGAAAAATCACAGCTAAACGGATGTTCTATCAGAATATAGCCGGAGTTTCCGATGCTTATTTTGTCAAGATTATCGTTTGTGAAAAGATATTTGCTTATGTAAACCTCCGCCGCAGGGATAAGCTTCGGCATATCGGGCGGCAATGCACTGAGCAGTTCGTTAAAAGCATTGTCTCTTCTTTTAACAAAATCATCCATTGAAATGGAATCCGAATAGTAATGAGGCGTCAGTATAACCGCTTTTGCTCCCTGTCTTTTCAAGGCGTTGAGCATTTTAATGCTTGTCTCTACATCCGGCGAGCCGTCGTCAATGCCGGGAATAATATGGCAGTGAGTTTCAACCAAATCGGGATTTAACATTGATTAACTGTTTCACTCCTATTCCTTAGGGTTCTGCCTGTTTGCTCTGTTTTTTGAAGAATATCCGTACCCGTAAGAACCGTAGCGTGACGAATATCCGTATCCGTAAGAGCCGTACGAGTTGTAGCTCCGTAGCTCGAATAACCGTTATATCCGCCGTATGAGCCGTATTTTGACGATTTCGATTCCGTAAAGTTTACCACAAAGCCGAGTATTTTTGCATCAATAAATTCCAATGCGGATAGTGCTTTTTGCAACTCTGGGTGAGTGGATTTATTAGATCTTACAACAATCACAACTCCGTCAGATTCTCTGATAAGCGGAAAAGAATTCAATACCACATTAACAGGCGGTGTGTCTATGATTATATAGTCAAAATCCCTGCTTGCTTCCTCAAGAAATTCGGACATAAAATCCGAGCCGAGAAGCTCCGCAGGATTCGGCGGTACGGAGCCGGAGCAGATTACAGAAAGATTTTCGTATCGAGTAGAGTGGGTTATTGCAAATATATCGGCGCTTTTTTTACCCGATATTGTATTGCTTAAATAATTTGTCAGTCCCGGAGAATTGGGGAAACCGAAGTATTGATGAATTTTCGGCTTTCTGAGGTCTCCGTCAATCAGCAGAATCTTTTGATCCGCCTGGGAAATAGCCGCCGCAAGGTTTACGGTTGTGGTGGTTTTTCCCTCATTTAGCATAGCGGATGATACAACGATTATTTTACATCCTTTTTTAATGACGGAAAACATTATGTTTGCCCTTATGGTCTTGTATGCTTCCTCTATTCTGAACCTCAGATCCGGCTGTATCGGCGCATTGTCAAGAAGTGTACGGGACATTGCCGTGGAGGAGACTGCACTGCTTTTCTTGTCTTTCTTAGCCATTATTTCTCCCCTCCGTCATCTTTCTTATTTTTGCCTGATTTTTTATCTTTTTTGCTTTCTCGCTTTTATCCTGCGCTTTTTGCGGAATGTACCGACTTGAATTCAAATTCCGGAATTGTTCCGAGTACAGGTATATCGTATCTTTCGGTAAGCTCCTCGCTCGTTTTGATACGCACATCAATAAGGTCTCTTAAAATGATATACGCCGCCGCAACAACTGCTCCTACAGCAAAACTGATTGCACACTTTTTTGTGTAGCCGAGGCTTTGCGAGCTTGTCGCTTTTAGCGCAGTATCCTCAACCGAAGCGCTGACAAGACCGCTGTTCGCCTGTGCCATAGCATCGGGTACGGATCCCTCAAGCTGGTGTGCAATTTGATATGAAAGGTCGGCGTCCGTAGTGGTGACCGTTATTTTGAAAAGCGCCGTATCGGAAATGCTTTCAATAGTAAACGAGTTTTATATCGTGCTTGCCGAATAGCTGGTGTTTAAGTTTTCATTAAGCTCGTTTGCAACCTTTTGGTTGAATTTATTGGTTTTGAAAAGCTCTATGTAGGTGTCCATCATCTTCATAGAGTAATTCATTTTTGCTTGTATTGCTCGCCTGCTGCTGTGCCGTGGTTGAATCGGAAAGTTCCTGGTCGTTGTCCGCGGAATAGGCAAGGAATTCAACCGACGATACATAAGTAAGCGTGGTAAAATTTGCCGTGATAAAATATGCCGCAAATAATCCGATTAATCCTAAAATCAAAATTATTTTCCATTTTTTGAGCAGCAAAGACACTATCTTTTAAACATTTGCATCTATATTCATTAAACTTCCTCCGCTGAATAATAATACTTTCCCTTATATAATACTTTATATTTTTATTAATGTCAATGAAGTAATTTAATTTTATCCTCATATATCTTCAAAAACGGACAAATTAATTCATATCTGTGTATGTATCTGTGTATGTAAGCCGACCGGCAGTTAAAATTTATCTTGCAAAATATACTTTACTGAATTAAAATACTTTATATGAGGCTTGATGAAAAAGCGAAAGGCGGTTTGCTGTGTCATTTAATCAGAGTACGGAGCGCCGTATGATCTCCGTTGCATATTTTGCTGTAAAAAAAATTGCTGAAATTCAGCGAAAAATCTATCCGGAAAATTTTTCGTCGGAGTATGCGTATATAATTTCCTATCTTTGCGATAACGAGGATAAAAATATTTTTCAGCGTGATATTGAAAGAGAATTTCACATCGGCCGCTCCACGGTTTCCAACGCTTTAAAGGAGCTTGAAAAACAAGGGCTTGTTGAGCGTAAAAGCGTTATCATAGACGCACGCCTGAAAATGGTCAGGGCAACTCGAGGGGCAAAAATGATAAACGACGCCTGTAAAAAGGAAATTGAAAATTTTGTTTCCGACTTTTTTTCCGATGTCAATGAAAAGGATTATGAAATTCTTTCAAGCGTAATTTCACGGTTGTACGATAAGACGAAAGAAAAAAAGAAACGGAGTAATCTGAATTCCATCGCTTTTCAAAATGAAAATTAAAACGGAACTGTCTTTGGACGATGTAGGGACGGATAGTATGTCAATAGGGACATGGTTTACAACTTTTTATCATTTCT
>JAJQGZ010000045.1 GCA_021200075.1 Clostridiales bacterium
CTATCGGCATAGTGGCATAGGCGTTAAGATTTTCACTGGCTGTCACTCCGCCAAGGTATTCGTAATACCCCTGAGAGGCAACCATCGCCGCATTGTCGCCGCAGTATTTAAGCTCCGGAAGATAAAGAGCGACGCCGTTTTTTTTGCACATTTTTCCCGCCTCGCTCCTAAGCTTAGAGTTTGCGGAAACGCCGCCGGCTATTACAAATTTTTTGAAATTTTTATTCTTTATCGCCTTTTCGGAATTTGTTATAAGGCAGTCGACCACCGCTTTTTGAAACGAAGCCGCCAAATCTTCAACTCTGATTTCCTCGCCCTTTTGCTTTGCGTTATGTACAGCATTGATAACCGATGTTTTCAGTCCGCTGAAAGAAAAATCATAGGGGCTTGTGCTTACCTTTGGGTGCGGAAAAGCATATGCGTTTTCGTCACCCGACGGGCTGATTTTATCTATACTCACGCCGCCCGGATATTCAAGACCCAGAGTTCTGCCGGCTTTGTCAAGAGCTTCTCCGGCTGCGTCGTCCCTTGTTTTGCCTATTATTTCAAAATCCGTATAGTCGTTAACCGCCGCAATATGCGAATGACCTCCGCTGACAACAAGGCAGAGAAACGGCGGTTCAAGATCGCCGCTGATATAATTTGACGCAATATGACCACTGAGATGATGAACGGGGATAAGCGGCTTTTCGGCGGCAAACGCAAGACCCTTTGCAAAATTAACGCCCACCAAGAGCGCACCGATAAGACCCGGTGCATATGTAACCGCCACTGCGTCAATATCATCGAGCGTACATTCCGCCTGCTCCAAAGCCTCTTTTACCACATTGCTAATAACCTCTGCGTGGCGGCGTGAGGCAATCTCCGGCACAACTCCGCCGTAAAGCTTATGCTCCTCAAGAGAGCTTGCTATTATATTTGAAAGTACCTTTCGCCCGTCTTCGACAACAGCGGCAGCCGTTTCGTCGCACGAGCTTTCAATTCCCAAAATTTTCATACCGCTTTGATTATCCCTGCAAGCCCCTTGCCTGCCTGTCCATATCCTCAATAATTACACTGAATATTTCGCCGAGAGAGGGGCAATATTCAAGCACTTTCCACGGCTCGTTTGTGTGGTAATGGATTTTTATAAGCTCCTCATCGCCGACAGCGAGCAGGCAATCGCCCTTAAAATTTTCGGTAAAATAATCGTTTATCTCGTCCTCGTCAAGGTCTTCTCCCTCGATAAGAAGCTGAGTATCATATCTGTATTCAAGCATTGTTATCATTCCTTTTTTAAAAAAATACAAAACTTTTGCCATTATCACTGCATCTTCATCCGGATTTGAATAAAAATTCGGTCGAGTACCGATTTTCATATAATTGAATTTTTCGCAAAGAGAGATTGCCGAAGCATTGCTCTCCCTTACCTCAAGAGTGATAAAATCCACTTTATTCATTTCAAGCTTTTCAAGCAGAGCCGAGCCGAAACCCATACCCCTGTATTCCGGCAAAACGGCTATATTTGTGATATATCCGCCGCCGCCCAGTATCTGCATACCGACATAACCGACGGCTCTGCCGCCCTCAACCGCCACATAAAAGCGTGAGCTTTTAATCGAAAGCTGATTTTCAAGACTTTCCCTGCTCCACGGATTTGAAAAGCAAGTTTCCTCTATTTTTTACAAACATCGTCAAGATATTTTAATGCAAATTTTCTAATAACCATAATCAATGAGCCTCGTACCAAGTGTTTCCGATTTTTCCGTCCGCACGCAAAAGAACTTTCATTTTACAAGCGTTTTCCATTTCCTCTGTTACAATCTGCAAAGCCTTTTGAGCCTCGTCGTCGGGAGATTCCGCTATCAGCTCGTCGTGTACCTGCAAAATAAGGCGTGATTGCATATTCTCATCTTTAAGCCGTCTTTGCGCCTTTACCATTGCAATTTTTATAATATCGGCGGCGGTACCCTGAATAGGCATATTTCTCGCTACCCTTTCGCCGAACGAACGAAGCTGGTAATTGCTTGACAAAAGCTCCGGCAAATATCTTTTTCTGTGGAAAAGCGTTTCGCTGTAGCCCTTATCCTTTGCCATCTCAATCATTCTTTGCATATAATTGTCAACGCCGCTGTATGTGGTAAGATAATTTTCGATATACTGCTTAGCCTCTTTGTTGGAAACGCCGATGTCCTTTGCAAGCGAGAATGCGCCGATACCGTAAACGATACCGAAATTAACCGCCTTTGCCCTTGTCCTCATACGGGGAGTAACCATCTCAACAGGAAGACCGAATACCTGGGAAGCGGTGATTGTGTGAATATCCTCGCCGTTGTTGAATGCGTTTATCATATTTTCGTCGCCCGAAAGGTCGGACAGAACACGAAGCTCGATTTGGCTGTAATCGACATCGACAAGCTTTTTACCCTCTCCGGCAACAAAGAATTTCCTCATTTCCCGCCCAAGCTCGGTGCGTATCGGAATATTCTGCAAATTCGGCTCAAGAGATGATATTCTGCCGGTTCTCGTCTCCACCTGATTAAATCTTGTGTGTATCCTGCCGTCAGGCTCGATAACCTTTAAAAGACCGTCGCAGTATGTGGATTTAAGCTTTGAAAGAGAGCGGTACTCGAGTATCTGAGAAACCACAGGATGCTCGTCCTTTATACTCTCAAGCACCTCGGCATTTGTTGAATAACCGTTTTTCGTCTTTTTCCTGCAAGGGAGTTTTAATTTTTCAAACAAAGCAATGCCGAGCTGTTTTGGCGAATTGATATTAAATTCATACCCGACGCTGTCATAGATTGATTTTGTAAGTTCCTTTAATCTTGCCGAAAGCTTTTTGCCGAAAGCGTCTATTCCGTCTCTGTCAACAAGGAATCCGGTGTATTCCATTTGAGCCAGCACTTCCGAAAACGGAAGCTCAATATTGTTCAAAAGCTCCCTTTCCTCCGCATCATCAATGAGCAAATCCGTCTTTTCAAAAAGCGTTTTAAGCACCGACGCATACGATACGGCAGGCTCGTTTTCGCCGAGCTGATTAAGATATTCCGGCAGGGGAACACTGTATTCAAGTGTCAAATGTTCTATATCGTAATTTGAATCGCTCGGCTTTAAGAGATATGCGCTGAGCATTAAATCGCCGCAAACATTTTTAAGCCGTGTATCGAGCTTGCAGGCAAGCCTGTGAAGTTCCTTTGTGTTATATGAAAATTTGCGGATACTCTCATCCTCAAAAAATTCCTTTACAAACCGACGGTAACCCTCCGTCTCGGAAGAAGCGACGACAATTTCATCACCGAATACAAAATACAAATCTGTAACCGCACCCTCGGCGATAAATGGGTAAAAATAAACATCCTCTCCCCTTATCCTGTCAAGTAGTTTATCAAAATCACCGCACACATTTTTTTCAAGCTTTCGGCTTTCCTTTGCCTTTTCCTCCTGCTCCTTAACGGCGGATGGATCTATGCCGAATTTAGGTATAAGAGAAAACAGCTCGTACCTGACAAATTCAGACAAAAGCTCCTGCTCGTCCTCAACATTAACGATATAATCCGAAACGTCGGTATCAACCGGTGCGTCCGTACGGATAGTGCCGAGTTCCAGAGAAAGATAAGCCTTTTCCTTATCGTTTGCAAGCTTTGTCCTAACTCCGCTTTTTATGTCGATAGTATCGAGGTTTTCATAAATATAATCAATTGTATGGAAACGCCCGATTAAATCAAGAGCGGTTTTTTGCCCCACTCCGGCAACACCCGGGATATTGTCCGAACTGTCGCCCTGCAATGCCTTGACCTGAATAAGCTCCTGCGGAGTTACGCCGTATTCCTCGGCAATAGCCGTTTCCTCATAAATATCCGTAACCGCCTGCCCCGCCTTTGTCCTTGCAAGCAGAACCTTAACTCCGCCGTGGGCAAGCTGAAGAGAATCACAATCTCCCGTTGCGATATAACATTCGTCGCCGCTTTTCCTGCAAGCCTCGGCAAGGGTGCCGAGAATATCGTCCGCTTCCCAACCCTCAGCCTCAAGCATTTTTATTCCGAGACTTTTGAGCAGTTTTTTTACTATCGGCATTTGCAAACGAAGCTCGTCGGGCATAGGTCTGCGCCCCGCCTTGTACTCGTCATGTATTTTATGGCGAAAGGTCGGTGCGTGTACATCAAAAGCTACTGCAACCGCATCAGGCTCGCATATATCCCTCAGCTTTAAATATATGGTGAGAAAGCCGTATACGGCGTTTGTGTATTCGCCTTTTCTTGTTGTCAGCAGCTTTATGCCGTAAAAGGCTCGGTTTATAATGCTGTTACCGTCAATTACAAGCAGTTTCATACTCAGTCTCCAAATTTAGGTTTGATGATTGTCTTTTTTGTTTTTGATTAATGTTAATATTTTACCACTACGGTATCCAAGGTCGGAGCGTTTGTTAATATTCTGCCGTCTCGGTCAAAATCTATTTTATCCACGGCGAGAAGCTGAGTATCATTATGCCCCTCAACACAAATATGATACGCACTCCACAGCTTTTTATCCGGCCCGATAAAAACCGAGTTGTGACCGCTTTGGCGCAAATTGCCGTGCGGTGTGATAATTGGGTTTTGCTCATCCTTTACGTACTCACCGTCAATACGGTCACTGCAGGCAACACCCACCTCGTAAAGCCTTGTATAGGAACTGTAGAAGCAGTAATACCTGCCGCTGTGTTTGAATATAAACGGCGCTTCGATTTTGGTGTCCCAATCATTTTCGGACGGCTTTACAATTGTAATAATATCGCCTGAAACCTCTGCATTTTCAAGGTCGATTTCAAGAGCAAAAATACCGTTCAGGTTGCAAAAGGAAATATATGTTTTTCCGTCGTCGTCCGTAAAAAGATTGGCGTCGTTACCGCTGAGTTCATTATTATTTTTATATTCCGAATAATAATTACTGACAATCGGTGCGGATTTATTTAATATTTTGTATTCGCCGTCTATGCAATCGCTTGCCGCAATAAGCGGGTTTAGCCCGATTTTCAAATCATCGTTTCGGCAATTTACGGTCAAATAAAATTTTCCATTACACTTGTGTATTTCAGGCGCCCACCAATAATCTCTGAACCAATCGTCGGCCTCGGCGCAGGAACGCTTTAAGATAAACCCTTCCTCTTTAAAATGCAGTAAATCATCACTGCTCCAAAG
>JAJQGZ010000126.1 GCA_021200075.1 Clostridiales bacterium
CATGTTACCATATCCGACATATTATCCGCCCGCCGTATTTGAGTAAAAATAAATGTCGGAGCAATATACCCCCCCGACATTTATTACAGAACTTTTTATTTACTGCTGTTATCGGATAAGTTATTATCACGATGATATTGGGTGTACGGATTGAAGCGTTCTTTTTCCTCCCAAATTTCCTTGGCCTTGGGCGCCCAATTTTTTGCGTACAAATCGCATTTTGAACAAATCTCCTCGGCACTTTCCTCGCAAGCAAGATTGGTTGACTTTGCACAGGTTTTGCCGATTATATTCCTCAACTCCTGCGGATTTTCCAGCATCGGGCAGGGACGGAGCATATTGTCATTAAACGGCTGACCCTTGTAATATTCTTTGAAAAGCGGCGACTTGAGACATTCAAGCACGCTTTTTTCTTTTATATTGGAGTCGGAATAATGTATGAACACGCACGGCTCCGCATCACCACGAGAATTGATGTGAAAATAATTTCTTCCTCCGGCAATGCAACCGCCGACAAATTCACCGTCGTTTTGAAAATCCACGGTAAAAATCGGCTTGCCCGTCTTTGAATTTCTGTTATCCCTGATTTTGTGGTAAACATATTCACGCTGTTCGGGAGAAAGAAGCAGGCTTGTGTCGGCGTCATGACCGACCGGCATATAATGGAAATACCAGGCGTACCTTGCGCCGTTTTCTATCATAAAATCATAAAATTCATCTGATGTTACAGCCTTGTAATTCTCGCTTGTGTAACATACGGAAGTGCCGAAAAGGCATTTGTGCTTTTTCAAAAGCTTCATAGCATCGAGCGTTTTTGCATATGCGCCGCTACCCCGCCTGCTGTCGTTGGTTTCCTCGCTGCCCTCTACGGAAATTGCGAGAGCTAAATTACCGCACTCTTTCATGTCCTCGCAGAACTTATCGTCAACAAGAGTTGCATTCGTAAAAGAAAGGAACAGGCAATCGGGATTTTCCCTTGCGAGAGTGAGTATGTCGTCCTTACGAATGAGCGGTTCGCCGCCGGTGAACATATAAAAATGCGTGCCGAGTTCCTTTGCCTGGCTTATAACCCTGCACATATCGTCAAGTGAAAGGTTCGATTTATTTCCGTATTCCGCCGCCCAGCAACCCTTGCATTTCATATTACAGGCGGAGGTGGGATCCATAAGAATTACCCACGGAATATTACACCCCTCAACCTCTCTCCTGCTGCGGACTGATGATGTGCCGATAAGACCCAAGTCGATACCGAAAGTAAGTATCGCTTTCCTGAGCAAATCGGAATCGACCTCTTCAATCCCCCTGAAAAGGAAGCTGTGCCAGATATTGCTTTCATCCGAAATGATTTCTATAGGCTTTGTAAATGTGCTTTCGGGGTACATTTTGCCTGCAAACAGCTTTGCCGTTTTAACAATTTTAAGCATTTTTTTTTGCGGATTTTTATAAATGTACCTAAAAAGTCTGTTACCGATAAAGTGCAAACCTTTACTTTTTGCCTGTGCCATTATTTACTCCTTTACATAACCTCGGGAGCGGTTATTTTAAGCATTGTAAGAATGTTTTTAATAGTATCTTTTACCGCCGTGCAGAGATACAGTCTTGCCTGCATAAGCCCCTCGTCGTCGGTCATTATCCTATGAGCGTTATAAAACTTATGAAAAAGAGTGGCAAGCTCGATTACATAATGCGTAATCTTTGCAGGGTCATAGGCTTTAGCCGCCGATACAATTTCGTCGGTAAGCATTGAAAGGTGGCGGATAAGATTCTTTTCTTCCTCACTGCAAAGCATAGCAAGCTCGTCGTCGGTGGGAGCTCTGAGTGCCACGCCGCTGTTTTGCGCTTTTTTGAGAACCGAGCATATCCTTGCGTGCGCATACTGAACATAGTAAACCGGATTTTCGCTTGTATTCTTAGCCGCAAGCTCAAGGTCGAAATCAAAATGAGAATTAGGCTCACGCAAATTAAAGAAAAATCTTGCCGCATCAAGCGGAATTTCCTCAATCAGAGTATTGAGTGTTATCGCCTTGCCCGAACGCTTTGAAAGTTTGATAGTCTCGCCGTCCCTGACAAGCCGAACCATTTGCATAATAACCACATCGAGCCTTGAGGCGTCAAGACCGAGTGCGGTGAGAGCCGCTTTCATTCTCGGAACATAACCGTGGTGATCGGCGCCGAGTACATCGACAGCCTTATCGTACCCTCTGGTTACAAGCTTATTATAATGATAGGCAATATCCGGCACGATATAAGTCGGCAGACCGTTTGCACGGATAAGAACTATATCCTTATCATTGCCGAATTGAGACGCTTTGAACCACAATGCTCCGTCCGCTTCATAGGTTACGCCCTTTTCTTTAAGCGCATTTATTACCCTATCGACCGAGTCGTCGTTATGAAGCGAGGATTCCCTGAACCAATTGTCATATGTTATCCTATACTTTTTAAGGTCTCTTTCAAGACCGTCAATATTCTTGGGAAGAGCAAAATCGACAAGCACTTTCCTGCGTTCGGATGATTCCGAATTAACATATTTATTGCCGTATTCTTTTATAAAATTCTCTGCATGTTCGGTAATATCCGCACCGTGATAAGCGTCCTCCGGCATTTCAACACTGCTGTCAAAATGCTGTAAATATCTTACCTCGAGAGAAAGAGCAAATTTTTCAATCTGATTGCCGGCATCGTTTACATAAAACTCACGGCTGACGCTGTACCCCGCCCTTTCAAGCACGGCGGAAAGGCAGTCGCCTATCGCTCCGCCCCTTGCGTTGCCGATATGCATCGGCCCCGTAGGATTGGCTGAAACAAATTCTACAATAATCTTTTTGCCCTGTCCGTAATCGGAGCTGCCGTAATCCTCGCCGCAGGCAAAAACATCCCTTAATATCTGCGTATAATATTTTTGAGATAAAAAGAAATTTAAAAATCCCGCACCGGCAACCTTTACCCTGTCAAAAAGAGTATCGCTCAAATCAATATGAGAAATTATACTGTCGGCTATCATTCTCGGCGAAGCCTTAAACACTCTTGCGCCCGCCATTGCCGCATTTGACGAATAATCGCCGTTTTCCTTATTAGCCGGAACTTCTATTATAAAATCGGGAAGCTGAGCCTGGGCAAGCTCGCCTGCTTCAATAGCTTCAAGCATAGCCGATTTGATTTTTTCCCTTAATATATTTTCGGTTTGTTTAACTATTTTAGACATTGTTCTACTCCTAATTGCCTGTGTATTTTACCTCGACCTCATTGCGGGAAGCGAGCGCACCGTTAAAATCTATATCATAGCAAAAAACAAATTTACCGCCGTTATCGGTAACTTCAATTTCTATATTATGCCCTGCTATCCCCATAAGTAATTCACCGTATTCGGTGGCATAGGTGCAGAGATTACGCTTTGACCTTTCTATAATCATCCGTGTGGGATAAGCGCCGTTTCTCGTCATTTCAACAGAGCTTTCGTCACGCAAAATATCAAGCGTAACATCAGTCGGCGAAAGAGGTGATTCGTGCTGTTCGGTATATTTTATTATGTATCGGTCTTCAAGCTCCTCAACAGTACCTACGGTGGTAAGCTGAATCTCGTCCTTTTGCCCTCCGGCTCTTTGCGTTCCCGTTATTTCCAAAAGCATTTTTCCCATAATCCTTTAATCGTATTAAAATTTCCTTTCCAGTGCAAGGGAGATAAATTTGTCTATAAGCTCACGGTACGGCACGCCAACCGCTTCAAAGAGCTTTGGGTACATACTGATAGGAGTTTGACCCGGAATAGTATTTATCTCGTTAAAAAGCACCCTGCCGTCAGACTTTGTAACAAAAAAGTCCACTCTTGAAAGTCCCTCACAACCGAGAGCCTTATATGCCTTTACCGCCTGTGTGCGTACTTCTTCACGCTTTTCCGGCGGTGTTAAAGCAGGTATCAGCGTTTGAGACTGAGGATTATTGTATTTAGCGTCAAAATCATAAAATTCCGCCGCAGCGAGTATCTGCCCAACCTCTGCGGCTATCGGCTCGTCATTTCCGAGAACGGCACATTCAATCTCTGCCCCGTCGATAAATTCTTCAAGAACCACTTTTTTGTCCTCTTTAAACGCCTTATCCAAAGCTGCCGCAAGCTCCTCGGCGGTTTGCGCCTTTGATATACCGACTGACGAACCTGCGTTTGCCGGCTTTACAAATATCGGCAATGAGAGCTTTTTAATTGCATAATCAATGCACTGCTCGGGATTTTTTGTATAATCATATTTTGTAAACGAACACCATTTCGCCTGCTCGATACCTACAGCGTCGGCAACGGCATTTGTAAACGCCTTATCCATACACACACCCGAAGAAGTTGAGTCACAGCCGACAAACGGAATTTTCGCAAGCTGGAGAAGACCTTGGATTGTTCCGTCCTCTCCGTTTTTGCCGTGAAGCACCGGGAATACGACATCAAGTTTTATTATCTCGGCCTGAGAAGTAATCAAACCGTGAACCGATGAATCGGGCGATATAAAAGCAGGCACAAGGCTCGGCGATTTAAGCCATTCGTCATTTTCAAGCAAATCTATGTTATCATTAAAAATATACCATTTACCAAGCTTTGTTATGCCGATAAGGACAATATTATATTTCTCATAATCAATATTTTTTATAATTCCCTTTGCGGAAATGCAGCTTATATCATGCTCGGAGGACGCACCGCCGAAAATGATACCGAGAGTTATTTTGCTCATATGAGGTCTCCTTTAATTGCGTAATCGCAGTTTCAGCAACGGATTTTCACGCATATTTCCGCCGAAACGGATACGACCGCACTATCTATAATATTGTATCACAACATTTAATAATAATCAACAGATTAATATTTATTATTTCAACATAATATCATCGGTAAATTCCCGTTTTTACAGTAAAACCGAATTTTAAAATATCAATTCAAAAGTCCCGAGAAGATCAAACTCTCGGGACTTTTTTGCGTTTTAATATTTTATGGACAACACTCGCCTCCTGCGTGTGGAGAGGGTATTATAATTGAGTTAATATCAAATATAGCTAGCTTAATAAGCTCGCTGTTAACGCTAATAACGGCAATAATTGCTTACAAGTTAGCTAAATCAAAGTAGTACTGTGTATCGTCTAAAACTTTATGAATAGTTTTTATCGTTGTGTAATTT
>JAJQGZ010000034.1 GCA_021200075.1 Clostridiales bacterium
ATCTTATATTGCAAGTGGGATAAAAATATGTTAATATATTTTAGATCTGCAACAAAGCCTTGCGACCGAGCCAAAACAATAAATACACTAATCATGCATTTATCATATTTGCAAAGGGACGGTGAAAAAATTGGATAATGAAGACAAAGGATATAACCCGACAATGCAATTTGACGCTTTTACTGCCGGAATTGAGGAGGGAGGGCTTCGCTCCACTGCTTCTATCACAATTATCTCCTGTTATATTCTTGCCCACTGTGACGAAAAAATAACAGCAAAAAATATTATTGAATCACTTGTTGAGGGAAAAATTGCAAATTATTTTGAAATATCGGACGCAGTGAGCAAAATGATAAAAACAGGTCATTTTACCGAGGATGAGGACGGGTATCTGCACATAAGCGACGAATGCAGATATTCCGTAAGCTTGGTTGAAAACGACCTTCCTCTGACTATAAGAGAAAAAAGTATAGAGCTTGTAAGAAAAACAGCGAAACATGAAATATACAAAAAAGAAAACAGGGTTGAAATTGAAAAGGCGGACAAGCAGTATAAGGTAACTATGCATGTCAGTGACAAGGACGCTGATTTTATGGAGCTTTCACTCTATGTTCCGAGCGAGGTACAGGCTCAGGTAATTAAGGAAAAATTCCAGACACACCCTGCCGAGGTTTACGAAGCGCTGATTGACGCAATATTCTCACAAGAGGATTAAAAATTATAACTAAAAAATATCTATTAATTATTATAATCAATATATAGCAGTGGCTCCTGAATGTGACAGTACATCGGGAGCCGTTTTTTTACAATATAAATTATAATTTTGAAAAGATTAAGTAAGCATAATCCTCACGGTCGTTTGTGCCGCTGCCCTCGTTATCGCTTGCGTAATATGTACAAACGCATTGCTCGGGAAGCAATATGCCGTCTCCCCACCAAGATTTTATCCTTGCACCGATGAGAATATCACCTTTAAGCAAAAGGGTTTGTACGCCGTCGTAATCGCTCAGCTTGACGGAGTTTTCGGTCAGCTTTTCATCGGTAATTTCACTGTATGCGGTTGAATATAGACTTCGTGATTTCGTGACATAATAAAAATCCATCTGCTCCTCTATGGTTTTGCTGGATAAGACTTCCTTGATTTTTTCATCTACAACATATTCCTCGCCGTCGGGAGTATACTGCTCTCAGAAAAAGTCACTGCCGTTTTTATGGCAAAATCTTTTTACGCCGCTTGAATCCCTGACAAAGAGAGTTTCCCATTCGCCGTGCTGATCGGAGTATTCCTCCATAATATCGTCCACGGTTCTGTTTTCCATATATTCCTTAAATTTATCGTCACTCATAGCCGTTCTCCTTATGGAATTTTAAATTTTAATTTTCAGCTTTTTAAGCTTTTCTTTTTCCTCAGAGCTTACACGGTGAGAATCGCATATTTTGGAAATTGTAAAATTATGTACTCGATTTTGAAGGACACCGTTTTTTAAAATCGGAAAAATCAAATAGGGGTACTTTGCATACGCTTCGCAAAATGCCCACGCAACAGCCATCTGCGCATAATAGTCACAGCAGGTAACGGCGGTCAAATTTCCGACTACTCTTTCGATATAATCATCAACAAGAAAATATTGAAGCATCATCACGGCGGAAAATCTGACATCGTACTCGCCGCCGTTTAAATACGGGAAAATAAAATCCCACACCTCTTTACGATAAGAGGAAGAAAATTTATAGGTTGCACAGCAGCAGTCGCAAACCGCCCAATTGTCAATACTCGGTACAAAATTTTCAAGCATTTCAAGCCGCTTTTCTATCGGCAAATCGGCGTACCCAATAATCATTCCCTTTACCGTAAATTCTTCATAATAGAAGCAGTCAAAAGAAAAATTATTTTCCCTTGCAACACGTTTTGCAAACTTGCGAAGCAACGGAAGTCTGACGCCGATTATCCTGTCTCTGCCGATATTCGGTATAAGCGAGGACTGAAAATCGGCATATTTTTTATCCTGTAATTTAAAAAGCTCCTGCCTTAAATCCACAAAGCTCTCCCCTTTTAAGTCTTAATTAACCGCTGTTGAAATACTCTTTCAGTTCATAAAAAGCTCGTCCTTTGATTTTTTAATATTTTCCTCAATCTCACAATCGAAGGAAAGATTATTGACAAGCTTAGGGTTCCTGACTTCAATAGTGTCACCCTTAAATCTGACGATATTAGCCACTCCGCCGAGTTCGTCCACTATGCGGTTAAAGCGTGTCGGAATATAAATATTTACACAATCTGATATTCCGTGCTTTTCATATGCGTATTTGGTCACAAAAATCCGATACAGACAAAAACGGTTCCGCCGGCAAAAAGATAGACGGGATTATTAATATTAATAATCATTTCAAAAACAGAGCCGCTGCGGACAAATCCGATACCCAAATCGAGAAGATATGCGCTGATGTAAGAAAGCACATTTATCATAACTGCATAGAAAAACAAATACGGACTTTCGAGAAAAACGAAAAGTAAAAGAGGAAAAAATATTTCCGCTGAAAACTGTACCGACGGTCACGGCGATAAGGATTATCTTCTGTGCGCCTTTAAGCTGAGTACAAAGTGCGGCGGTTATGTCGACTGATGCAAAGAGCATAAAATAATGACCTGACAAATAGAACGAAACAAGCTTTCCGTCATAGCTGCTTGCAAAAAGCTCGGCAGTTCCGGTGACAATCTCGCCGTCAAAAAGAAGAGAGCCGCCGTGGCTTTTGTTATAAAAAGCATCTGCAAACGAGGAAATATTAAAAAGAGAAAATATGCCGTAAATCAGTGCAAAAAGCACGCAGGAAATAATATTTTTACCGCTGACAAAATCGGTAAGCCACATTATAAAATTTGCAAAATAATCCGCAAGATAACCGAAAAGAACTCCGAGTATAACCGACACGGAAAAAGTTGCGGCAAGCGAAAATACAGGGGAAAAATTATTAAAGCAGTATATACAAAGCAAAGCGATTACCACTCCGACGACGAATGAATAATCGCTTTGTAAAAATGCAGAAATGCAGGTATATGCAACTGAAAAGCAAAAAAGGCTCCAAAACGCCTTGAATCCCCTCTTGCCCTTTAAAGTAACAAGGGTTATAAAAAAGCAGAAAACGAAAGGAACAATACCGACAAAAAGCTCCGCCAAACCTGTGAGCAGGGAATAAAACGAAGCCCATATGTCAAGCTTTGATATTACGCTGAATATTTCCGCAGCGGCGAATAAAAACGACGATACCGCAAACGGTACAAGAAGTACCGAATGAGCCTTGTTTAATAATTTGAACATTCTCATATTCAAATTATTGACAGGAATACGGATATTAAACACCGCCGCAAAAATATTACAAAATATAAAGGTGCAAAAGCGGTGTTAGGCAGTTAATCAAAGAACAGAAATCCACTTTTCCCTGCCGACATCGGGGCAGGATTTAGACTTAAAGACAGCTCGGTATTCGGCATAGCAACCGCATTTAAGGCACATACCGGATATTAAATTATCGCACTGTGTACAAAGTGAAAGCCGTCTTTTATATTCCTCATCGGAAACCTTTAATTCGTCGTCGAGATTATCTATACAGCTTTTCAGCGCTTCAAAGGATTTAACCTCACCAGCGGCGAGAAGCAGACATCTCTTGCATTCATTACTCACCTTTTACGGTAAATTTAACGATACTGCATGGCGGAATTGCGGCTTTAAAGCCGTCCTTTGTCATGGTGAAATCCAAAAATTCTGCGGTACAAACTTTGTTTTTATCGGAAAAATCATTTTTATCGTGAATATCTCCGCAAAGAATTTCAGCACTGATTTTTTCAACAGCGGTATCTGCTATCTGACATTCAATCTCAACCGATTCATCGTGGGAAATATTTGTAAGGGTTGAATAGATAACCCCGTTTTCATCGACGGAAGCGGATTCCGTAATGCGTGGACACGGAGTCTCTCCCTCGGCTGTTACGGTATCGGTGGTTATGTAAGAACCCAAAAGCGTATTTTCCTGATGCTCCTTATACATTTTAAAAATATAATATGTGGGAGTGAGGAGCATATCTTCACCGTCTGTCAAAATAACGGACTGAAGAACATTTACGGTTTGGGCAATATTTGCCATCATAATCCTATCGGAATGTTTATTGAAAATATTAAGAGTAATTCCTGCAACGAGGGCGTCCCTCATCGTGTTTTGCTGATACAAAAATCCCGGATTGGTTCCCGGCTCAACATCATACCATGTTCCCCATTCGTCTACGATAAGTGAGACTTTCCTGTCACGGGAAACGCTGTCCATAACTGCAAGGTGGTTGGTGACAAATTCTTCCATTTTATAAGCCTTACAAAGAGTTTTATAGTATTCTTCAACAGAAAAATCCGTTGACGAGCCTTTTTTATCCCAGTTTCCGCTCGGAATTGTATAATAATGAAGTGAAATACCCTGCGCCTTATTCTTTACCTTATTCATAACTTCTTTAGTCCAGTGGTAATCGTCCACATTAGGCCCGCAGGCAATACGCTTTATTTTTTCGCCGTCGTCGTAATCTCTGACATAGGTATTATAGCGTTTGAAAAGACAGCCGTAATACTCGGGATCCATATTTCCTCCGCAACCCCAGGATTCGTTGCCGACACCGAAATATTTTATTTTCCACGGCTCGGCGTGACCGTTCTTTTCCCTAAGCTGTGAAAGAGGAGAAAGACCGCCGAAAGTCATATACTCCACCCATTCGTTCATCTCGGCGACTGTACCCAAGCCGACATTGCCGTTGATATAGGTATCACATCCAAGCTGACGGCAAAGCTCAAAATACTCGTGAGTGCCGAAGGAATTATCCTCAACCACTCCGCCCCAGTGGGTGTTAATCATCTTTTTCCTGGTATTTTTATCGCCGATTCCGTCACGCCAGTGATATTCATCCGCAAAGCAGCCGCCCGGCCATCTGAGAACAGGTATGCCCATTTCCTTTAAAACTAAAACGACATCGCTCCTCATTCCGTTTACATTCGGAATTTGCGAATCTTCGCCGACAAACATACCGTTATATATGCACCTGCCGAGATGCTCGGAAAAGTGACCGTATATATC
>JAJQGZ010000210.1 GCA_021200075.1 Clostridiales bacterium
ACCTACAAAATAGTAAAAGGTAAAAAATACTATTCCGCTTGGTCAAAGACAAAAAAGATAACGACTAAATAACATTTCTTTGTTATGATAATGAAATGCCCAGCGGCAATTTGCCCAAATATTCGTCTTTTTATTTCGGATTTATGCCAAATTAATGTGTTTTTTTAATAAAAAACTCTTGCATTCTTTAATACTGTATGCTATACTTACTTAGTAATTTGACTAAAACGGAGGGAAATATATGCTCTGGTATCATTATGTTTTCGGTGCGGTTTTGATTATCGCTTCGATAATTATAACTGTAATAGTACTTATGCAGGAGGGTCGTTCGCAGAATCTTTCCGGTGCGATTGCCGGCGGTGCTGAGACCTTTCTCGGAAAATCTAAGGGCAGAACAATAGAAGCTAAGCTTGAAAGAATAACAAAATGGCTGATAGTGGCGTTCTTTATCATTGTTCTTGCTGCATTTCTTGTTTTTCTTTTTGTAGGATAAGAGCTAAGATGATTAACCTTGCTTTTCGGCAAGGTTAATTTTTTTAAAGCGGAGATTTTATGAACTTTATTATTTTTGACCTTGAATGGGACAACGCCTATAACTATAGAGCCAAAAGGGTATTAATGAAATTATTGAGATCGATGCCGTTAAACTCAATTCTAAGTTGGAAATTGTTGATTCTTTTAAACAGTTAATCAAATCGAAGCTGTCAAAAAAACTGCAAAACAGGTTTAAAAACCTTACGCACATCACACCCGAGGAAATTGAAAAAAGCGGTGTGCCGTTTGAAAAAGCCTTTGATGAATTTGCCGCCTGGAGCAACGGAAATGATACCGTTTATTTGAGTTGGCCAAAAAGCGACCTGTATACTCTTGTTTCCAATTACAGGCAGTTTAAAAATACAAATTATGTAAAAATTTTAAATAAATATGCAGACGCACAAGCTTATTGTATGAGTTTTATTGAAAGTGAAAATAATAATCAAATAAGCCTTGCAAATTGTGCGGAAATATTCAATATTGATATAAACGGTACGCAGTTTCACCGTGCGCTTGCAGATTGTTATATTACCGCTTTCTGCTTTAAAGAAGTTTATGATAAGGATAAATTTGCCAAATATATTAATGTGTGTACTCCCGCTTTTTTTGAAAAACTGGTATTTAAGCCTTATTTTATCAATAAAAAGAAGCAGGGTACATTTGATGTTGACAAGGTTGAGCTTATATGCCCTTTGTGCAGTAAAACAATTAATGCCGTAAGCGAATATATATTTGACAATAATACTTTTAAAACAGTGGGTATTTGTTCGCACTGCCTCAAAAAGTTTTTGGTAAATGTACAGGCAAAGCAAAATTACGACAATATTCGCATTACACAAAGGCTAATAAAAATGAGCCGAAAAAATGCGTCTCACATCAACGGTAAGTCGTAAAAGGCAATTACTGCAAATATTTACAAATTTTCTCTTTATTTCTTGTTATATTTATAATATAATATACTTTAATAATATATTTTACAAAATTTTACAAAAATTGTTGTATCGGCAAAATTATTCAAACAGCTTTGCTTGAACGGAGGTATGATTTATGGCTTCAAAAGATTATGATGATCTTCTTGATTCTTTTATGAGCAATTCCAAAAAAGCATATAATGAAGATAAAACCTCCCGTGAGGATAACAAGAAAAATATACCCGCTTCTTATAAATCCTTCGATTCTTCCGATAAGAAAAACAAGAAAATGCAAAGAGGCAGAAATATTGAAAAAGAGCTTGCCGCAAAGGATAAGAAAAAAATGAAGAAAAAGGCGGCTAAATCTTCCGCCTCGAAGGCACGCTCTACAATCGGTAAGGTTCTTTTAGGTGCAATAATGGTTGTGAGCGTCGTGGGGATTGTCTGTTTCTCAGTCATTGCAATATACGGTTATTCGGTTGTTTACGGCGATCCTGTATTTGACCTTACGGAGGAAACTCTTTCGCAGAATCAGACATCATTTATCTACGGATATGACGGCGATGATATTATTGAAATTACAAGGCTTCACGGAGAAGAAAACCGTATCTGGGTAAATATCGAGGATATGAGCAAATATTTGCCAGAGGCATTTATTGCCATTGAGGATAAAAGATTTTACGAACACAGCGGCGTTGACTGGTACAGAACCATTGCTGTTTTTATTAAGCAAAACAACCAAGGCGGTTCAACCATAACTCAACAGCTTATAAAAAATTTAACCGATGATAATAAAGTAACTTATATCAGAAAATTTAACGAAATTCTGCGTGCGCTTAACCTTGAGAGAAACTACAGTAAGGAAGAAATACTTGAAGCATACCTTAATACAATTTATCTTTCAAACGGATGCTACGGTGTTCAGACGGCGGTGGAAACATATTTCGGAAAAGAACCTGCCGACCTTAATGCTGCGGAATGTGCCTCTATAGCGGCAATTACACAGTATCCGAGCCAATACGATCCGCTGAATAACCCCGATGATAACCGTGACAGACAGCTTGATGTTCTTGAAGCTATGAATGAAAACGGCTATCTTACGGACAGTGAATATCAGGACACCGTCGCTTACGAAATGGTATTTACCAACAGTGAAAATTATACAGGTTCACAAATTGAAGACGATACTACGGAGCTGACGGAAAACGACATTACCAGCTATTATGTCGATTATGTTATAACCACGGTAATAGAAGATTTGCAAAAAATGGGTTATACAAGCAGAAAAGCACGAAGTTTGGTTTACGGCGGAGGATTAAAAATATATACCGCAATTGACTTTGATGTACAGGAAACGATTGAAGAGGTATATGAAAATTATGAGAATATGCCCGATGAAACCGTACAAAGCTCAATGGTGGTTATGAACTACAGTGGAAGAGTAATGGGTATTGCCGGCGGTACGGGAGAAAAAACGGAGGCACTTTCACTTAACCGTGCAACGCAGTCAATAAGACCGCCGGGCTCGACCATCAAACCTTTGTCCGTATACGGCCCGGCAATAGAAAAAAATCTTGAAGATGACGATACCAAAATTTATTGGTCAACGGTTTTCCAAGATAGTCCGTCAAGAACCGTTGAGGGCAAGGCTTGGCCCGTTAACCAAGGCGGTTCATATTCGTCAAGATATGTAACATTACAGTACGGACTTTCAAGGTCGCTGAACACTATTTCCGCAAGAGTTCTTGACAAAATCGGTCTTGAATATTCATATGATTTTATAACAGAGCGTTTTCATATTTCAACTCTTGACAGCGTGAGAGACCTTGATTACGGCCCGCTTGCCATCGGCTCGCTTACCAACGGAGCAACCGTGCTTGAAATGACAGCCGCATATGCTGCTTTCGGTAACGGCGGTTACTATTATGAACCGTACTGTTACTATAAAATTGAGGACAGCTCAGGCGAGACTATTATCAGTAAAGACCCCGAAAAAACCAAATCCGAAGCACTTTCGGAAAATACAAGCTGGGTTATGAACAAACTCCTGCAAACAGTTATGACCGAGGGCACCGGAACATCGTATAAGCTTTCTGAAATAGAGTGCTTCGGTAAAACCGGTACAACTAATGATGATAAAGACCGTTGGTTTATAGGCGGCACACCTAATTATGTTGCAGGCGTATGGTACGGTTACGATACACCAGAAGAAATTGTATACACGCTTTCCTCCAATCCGAGCGGTACTATTTGGAACACTGTTATGAAAAAAGTGTATGCAACTCTCGATGAAAACTTAGCCGAGTATGATACAGAATTTCCCGAGTGTGAGGGAATAGTGAGGAAGTCGTATGGCGGTTCCTACGGCTGGTATGATGTTAATAATCTTCCCTCAAGTCAAAGTACAAGCAGCAGTTATACTTACAGCTATACTACTGCCGCACAAAAAACAACGGCTAAAAAAGAAGAGGACGAGACAGAGGAAGAGGAGAAAGCCTCTAAGGAAAAGACGACTGCCAATACAACTGCTCCCACAGAAGCTCTGGAAACAGAAGCACAGACCGAAGTTTAAACCGAGGCTGAAATAGAAGCGGTTGTCAATGTCGGCGCCGTGCAGTAGCTGTTTAACTATGTCTTAATTATTTGAGCAAAACGGAAAATCAGTTAATCTGATTTTCCGTTTGCTGTGTACGGAGAAATGTATGAAAATAATGTCGGTGGATTACGGTGACGCCAGAACAGGCGTTGCCTTTTGCGATGAGAACGAAATTTTGGCAAGTCCGTATAAAGTTATTTATACAGATTACACCGTAAAGCTTGTAAACGCTTTGATTGAAATAATTAATAAAGAAAAGCCTAAAAAAATAGTTATAGGACTTCCTGTCAATATGGACGGCAGCTATGGCTTCAGGGCTGAAAAATGCCGTTATCTCGGGGATTTGATTAATGAAAAATGCGATATCGAAATTGATTATGAGGACGAGCGTCTCACTACTGTTATAGCGCATGATATTCTTTCGGCAAATAATGTCAGAGGGAAGAAGCGAAAAGATGCTGTTGACGCTGTTTCCGCAACAGTAATTCTCCAAAGTTACATTGACAGAAACAATAAATAGTCGCAGTAATTAAAATTATGCTTCGCCCATATTTATTAAGGGTGTTTGCATATGTTATTCAAAATCGGCGGATGTACCTTTAAAATTGACTTTCTTTTTATACTTGTGCTTTCTTTTGCGGCGCTTACCGGCACGGATGATTTAATTTATCTCCTGCTTTTTTCTCTCTTCACGAACTTGGGCATCTTCTTGCTTTGATTATTTACAACGGCAAGCCTGAGAAAATTACTTTTTCATATTACGGATTTGCGCTCAAGTACGGCGATACTTTACCGAGAGGACGAGAGGTAATTGTAGCGCTGAGCGGGCCTGCCGTTAATTTGATTTTATATCTCATTTTAAAGGACGATTTTAATCTTATACTGCTTTTTATTAATCTTTTACCGATATATCCGCTTGACGGCGGGAGAGCTTTAAGCTTGTATTTTGTAAATGCATATAAAGTTATCGGTATAATTTTTTTTGGTTTTGATATATTTGCTGTCTTTTTATCTGATTTTTACCGTCGGTTCATTTTCAATACTTTTGATCGCGCTTTATCTTACTG
>JAJQGZ010000065.1 GCA_021200075.1 Clostridiales bacterium
CGTAATAATTCATCAACGGGATCATATGAAATATAATTTAATAAATGATAATTTTAAAAAATTTGATATATTTAAGGAAAATGTACTTCAGCCGAGGTCGTATTACATTCCGTTTGCAAGCGTTGATGAGCTTGCCAAAACGGATATAAGAACCGAAAGATATTCGTCGTCAATGGTCGATTGCCTTTCGGGTGACTGGGATTTTGTTTATTATCCCGATTGCCGCACAGCGGAGGGTGAGTTTGATACCGATAAAGTTAATTTTGACAGTATCTGCGTTCCGTCAACCTGGCAGCATACCGGTTATGAAAAACCGTATTATGTAAATACCAGGTATCAGTTTAAGCCTGATCCTCCTCATATCCCGGAGAATTGTCCCGTCGGGATTTACAGAAAATATTTTGAAATTGAAAATACCGAGCTTAATTACACACTCTGCTTTTTAGGCGTTGCAGGAAGTCTTGAGCTTTTCTGCAATGGCAAATATGTCGGTTATAGCGAGGGGAGCCACAATACTTCTCTCTTTGAGCTTAACGATTTTATCCTAAAGGGCAGGAATGAAATTTTAGTTGTTAATCATAAATGGTCAAATGGCACATATCTTGAATGTCAGGATATGTTTCGCTGTAACGGAATATTCCGTGATGTTTTGTTTTATAAAACAAGGAATAACTCCATATACGACTTTAAAGCAAAAACCGCAAAAAATCAAGACGGCGGATATTCGCTGGAGCTTATTCCGTCATTAAAGCTGACCGACGACTGCCAGCTTACGGTCTCGCTTTTTGACGATGGCGATTTGATTGCTTCAAAATCCGTCAATGTTTCTCCTAAAGATATTGACTGCGTAAAATTCGACAGCCTTGATGTCAGCGAATGGAGTGCGGAAATTCCGTATCTCTACGAGCTTGTTCTGACTTTATCGTCAAACGGCGGCGTTTGCGAGGTTATAAGGCGCAATATCGGCTTTAAGCATATTGAAATAAAAGGAAATGTATTTTTCTTTAATGATAAAAAAATAAAGCTTCTCGGAGTTAATCACCACGATACCAATCCGAAAACCGGCTATGTCCTCACCGTTGATGAAATGGAAAGGGATGTAAGCATTATAAAG
Organism: Clostridiales bacterium; assembly: GCA_021200075.1. GTDB lineage: Bacteria > Bacillota > Clostridia > Oscillospirales > Acutalibacteraceae > Eubacterium_R. Next base: position 1,115 of record JAJQGZ010000065.1, read on the forward strand.
CAGTATAACTGCAACTGTATACGCACCTCGCATTATCCGCCCGACCCGATATTCCTTGATTTGTGCGATGAATACGGAATTTATGTTGTTGACGAAGCGGATATTGAAACTCACGGCTGCGAAACCGAACTTCACCGCAGGGGTGCCTGTTCTCATAATCCCGAATGGCAGGGGCATTATTGGGATAGGGTGAACAGAATGTTTGAACGGGATAAAAATCATCCCTGCATAACTATGTGGTCGCTCGGAAACGAAGCTCACGGATATAAAAATCAGGATTACTGCTGTGAAAATCTGAAGAAGCTTACCCCGATACCGATTCATTACGAGGGCGTTTTACGCACAAAACGCTGGGCATACGATGTTATTTCTCAGATGTACACTTTCCCCAATATTGTTCAAAAAATAGGCAAGGGGAGCGGTCTGCCGTCAAAGTATTATAAAAAACCTTTTTATCTTTGCGAATATGCTCACGCAATGGGCGTAGGAGCAGGAGAGCTTGAAAGATATGTTACGGCATTTTATAATGCCGATAATCTTATGGGCGGCTGTATATGGGAATTTGCAGACCACGCCGTATATCACGAAAACGGAAAATACCGTTACACCTACGGCGGAGATCACGCAGAGAAAAAGCACGACAGCAACTTCTGTGTTGATGGCTTGTTTTATCCTGACAGAACGCCTCATTCCGGCGCATATCAGATGAAAGCCTGCTACAGACCCGTAAGGGCAAAGAAAATTGCTGATAATAAATATGAATTTTTCAATCACAGATATTTTGCAAATGCAAAATTTGAGATTAGATACAGGCTTCTTATCGACGGAGTGCAGAGCCTTACAGGCAGCGTTGATGTCGATATTCCCCCGCAGAGTAAGCAGTGCGTCACGATTGACGAAATAAAAACCTACGCCGATAAAAATTGCATTATTATTTTTGATTATTACGACAATGATTTCAATATCGCTTCACAGCAGATAACTCTTTGCGAGGGAACTCTTGAATTTAAGCGTCCGAGCGGCCTCAGCAATATTAAGGTTGAGGAAACGCAAAATAAAATTTTTGTTTCTTTTTCCCACGGCGAATTGATATTTAATAAGAAAACCGGCTTCATAGAATCATATGTCAGAAACGGCTTGGAATATATTAATCAAACTCCGTTTTCGGATTTTAAAGGCTTCGGTATTCAGCTTTACCGTGCGCCTCTCGATAACGATATGTATATGAATATCGCCTGGCAAAAGTTCTGCCTTGATAAGACGCTTAACTGTTCGCATTATAAGGGCTTCAAGGCAAATGGAGCGGAGGTCGATATTTCGGTTTCGATAACGCTTAAATCAAAGACGGCAATCGGATATGCAAAGATAAACGGTGTGTATAGAATATTTGAAAACGGCGAGATAAAGGTCGATTTTGAATGTACCTCAAGCACCGCCGATATTCTTGTTCCCCGATTCGGCGTTCAACTTGAAATGCCGTCACGCTTTGATAAAGTAAAATATTTTGCACTCGGCGATAAAGTCAATTTTCCCGATTTTAAGGAGCACGCACTCAGCGGTATTTACGAATCCTCCGTATCGGATATGCACGAGGATTATATTAAGCCGCAGGAAAGCGCTGTCAGATGCAATGCCAGATTTGCCGAGATTACAGATGAAAGTTCAAACGGCTTCAGATTTGAAGCGGTTGATAATCCCTTTATCCTTTCGGTTAATCACTACACGCCTCAGCAGTGCGCCAAGGCAACTCACAGGGAGGATCTTTGCAATATGAACACCACCTGTATCAATATTGATCGTGAGATGATGGGAGCAGGCTCAAATTCCTGCGGCCCGATTACTTCAAAGCAATATCGTCTCGGCTCGTTAAAGGGGAAGAAAATTTCATTTACTGTTAAACCTTTGGGGTGATTTATTGTACAGCGTAGGAGTTGATATTGTAAAAATATCAAGAATAGAGGAAAAGATAAAGAGCGAGAGCTTTTTGAGGGAAGTGTATACCGACAGAGAGCTTGAGCATTGCAGGAAAGCGGAAAATTATGCGGGGATTTTTGCCGCCAAGGAAGCGTATTTTAAATCCCTCGGCACAGGGATTAAAAGACCCGTCTGTCAAGTAGAAGTACTTTACGCCGATAATGGCAAGCCGTATATTGCAAACGATAAAAACTGCGATGTTTCCGTCTCCCACGACGGTGAATACGCAATTGCCGCTGTAGTAAGATGGTGATTTTATGAGAGTTTTAACAGCAAAGCAGATAAAAAAGGTTGAAGAAACCGCATTTAAAGGCGAATGTACCGAAGCGTCGCTTATGCTTTCGGCAGGTACCACCTGCTATAAGCGGATAGTCAAGATTTTTAAAGCCGAAACTTTGAGTAACAGCAATATTGCCGTCATTTGCGGCAACGGCAAAAATGCGGGCGACGGCTTTGTCATTGCATCTTTGCTGAAAAATTCAGGGGCAAACGCTTTTATAGTCCTTGCGGATAAAGAACCGAAAATTGCAGAGCCTGTAAAGTATTTTAATATGGCAAAGAAAAATGGCGTAAAGTGCATTAACTTTACAGATAATTGTCTTGAAAGCAATGTCAATATAATAGTTGACTGCATTTTTGGCATCGGTTTTCACGGCGAGCCGAGAACTCCTTTTGACAGAGTATTTGAAGCTGTGAACAAATCCTCGGCAGCAGTTGTCAGTATTGATACTCCGAGCGGTACCGACGCAACAAACGGCAGTGTTGTCAGTGCGGTAAAAGCCGATTATACAATTGCAATTTCCACGCTTAAATATGCTCATATTCTTCCGCCGGCAAACTCTTATTGCGGCAAAATTTTCACTGTCGACATCGGTATACCCGAAAGTTGCTATGACGATGAAATCACCTATGCCCACACTCTTACTCAACCACAGATTAAAAAGCTTTTTACCGCCAGGGATAAAAATTCAAATAAAGGCACTTTCGGTCATCAGCTTAATATTTGCGGTTCGTATTCTATGCCCGGCGCCGCCGTTATATGCGCCAAGGCAGGCTTGAGGAGCGGCGCAGGTCTTGTTAAATGCGCTTTTCCGAAATCAATATATCCCGTTTTAACATCTCATATGTCTCAGCCTCTTTTTAAACCCTTGTGCGAGAATGAGGACAAAACAATTTCAGTCGGTGCGATAAACGATATCTTTGACGAGCTGAAATGGGCAAGCAGTGTTGTTATCGGTTGCGGTCTCGGCAATAACGACGATACACAGGTTATAACCGACCAGGTAATAAAAACTTCCGAAGTGCCTATTATTCTCGATGCCGACGGCATAAATGCAGTCGCTCCTTTCATAGATATAATTAAGGACAAAAAAGCACCCATTGTAATAACTCCTCACCCTGGGGAAATGGCAAGGCTTATCGGTGAAAGTGCCGACTATGTTCAGGAAAATCGGCTTCAGGTGGCAAAAGCGTTTGCGCAGGAAAATGATGTAATCCTTGTTTTAAAGGGAGCTGATACGATAGTCACCGACGGCAGCGAGGTGTTCTTCAACACCAACGGCAATCCGGGTATGGCTATGGGCGGTACGGGTGATATGCTTTCCGGTATGATAAGTTCGTTTATTGCGCAGGGTCTTTCGCCGTTTGATGCCGCTAAGGCAGGTGTGTTTATCCACGGCCTTACCGGCGATATTTGCGCCTCTGAGCTTTCGCAAAGGGGAATGACCATTGACGATATGCTTTCTCTCTTGGGTGCGGTAATGTCCGAATTTGAGGATTAGGACTGAGCCTTTTGAAAAAAATATTTTTAAATAAGTTATTTCCGATACTTATATTATTTCTGCTTTTGCCGGGCTGTAAAATTAAAGAATATACCCCCGAGATACCTTCGGCGTTTGAACAAAGTGCCGTTGCATCGTCGGGGGATTTTTCATATGAGTGCGTAATATGTAGCAAGGACGGAGCCTCCGCAGTACCTGTCACTTCTACGTTCGCTTCCGATTTGCTGATGATTGGTA
>JAJQGZ010000229.1:0-1461 GCA_021200075.1 Clostridiales bacterium
CTGCGGATTATTCTCGGACGCTTCACTATCCGGCAGCGCGGGAAAATCGGGCGGCGTCATCTCGACCTGCGGCGGGCGCCGGAACTGCGGCATCTCAGGCTGCCTCGGCGGCTCATTTGGATATAAAATTCTGTCGTTCATGGGATAAAATCCTTTCATGCGAGTTTGGTATATTTATATTGTAGCATATTTTGCGTCGAACTGCAAATATGATTCCACTCGACCGAAAAGAGTGGGCAAGTCCTCATACCCCTTAAAATTTTATTCCATACTTCACACATGCTTTCTCTTACACCTCTATTTTACACGCAAAATTGTCCATTTGTGCATCATGCACAAAGAATCCTGAAAATTCTCTGGAAATTTCGGCATCAAAAACGCTGATTTTTGTTAAACTTCATGGGGGGGGGTCTATTGACTTTTCAAAATTGATGTGATATGATATGTATGCGCCCGAAAAAGGCGCAAAAATATTGTTTGAAATGGAATTAACTTATGAAACTTTCCGAAAAGCTGATTTTGAGTGTTTTTTTTATTTTTATTATGTGCATCGGCGTATTTGTTGCTGCTCCTTCGATAGTCTCTGTGGCGGATGTTATCGACAGTGGCACGTGCGGTGACAATCTGACTTGGGTTCTGACGAGCGATGGCGTGCTTACCGTAAGTGGCGAGGGCGAGATGAAGGACTACAGTGGCGCAAATACGGGTCCATGGCATTCATATTGCGAGAGTATCATATCGATTGTTATTGAGAATGGTGTTACGTCGATAGGCAGATGTGCGTTCTGGGATTGTACTGGTTTGATAAGCGTAACAATCGGTAACGGCGTAACGACGATAGATTATCAGGCGTTTCATGACTGTACGAGTTTGACTAGCATAACAATACCAGACAGTGTCACGTCGATAGGCAGTGAGGCGTTTGAAAATTGTACAAGCCTCGAAAGTATTACACTTCCAGATAACGCGACGACGATAGCAAGGCGTGCGTTTTATAATACTGCTTACTATAATGATCTGAATAATTGGACGGAAGGAGTTCTATATATAGACAACTGGCTGATAGAAGCGGACAGCGAAGTTGTTTCAGGCGGTTATACGATAAAATCGGATACTGTCGGCATTGCCAGTGAGGCATTCTCTTGGTGCGAGAGCCTGACGAGTGTAACAATACCTGACAGTGTAACGTCGATAGGCGGGAATGCGTTCTCTCACTGCACGAGCCTGACGAGCATGACAATCCCCGACAGTGTGACAAAGATAGGCGATTCTGCGTTCTATAACTGCGAGAGCCTGACAAGCGTAAAAATCGGTGACGGCGTAACGGAGATAGGTGATGATGCGTTTGCCAACTGTACAAGCTTGATTGAGATATATTTTGAAGGTGATGCGCCGAGTATGCGTAATGGGGGTTGGTTATTTGGCAGAGTTACTGCGACCGCGTACTATCCGGCGGAAAAC
>JAJQGZ010000229.1:1561-5053 GCA_021200075.1 Clostridiales bacterium
ACATACGACGAGGTTGAATCAGATATTGATGACGACGTCAATGATAACAATAATAACGATAGCAACGATAATGATACCAATGAAACCACATCGGGCTGTGGTTCATCGCTCACCACGATTTCAGTGATTTTTGCATTTGCCGCCTGCTGCCTGTGCGTAAAACGGAAGGAAAAGCTAAATTAAAAACAGGGATGCAATTTTAGTGTGAGAGCTTTTGTAGAAAAATGGCAAAAGATACGCTGTCAATTTGAGTAAAGGGAAAACGATATGTTTTGTACAAAATGCGGAAACCAAATTCATAGTAATGCAGCAGCCTGCCCAGTATGCGGCGCGGATGTCAAACCGAAAAACGGCGATGAGGATGCTGTTCCCGGCAAAAAAACACAATTCGGCGGCGAAAATCAGCAAAACAAAAAGCCGAAAAAAACAAGCCCTTGCTTATATTTCTGTGCGGCTTGCTTTTAATTGCAATAGTCGTAAGCAGTTATTTCATTGTTCAAAAATTTAATAATGCTAATCAGTATGATTATATAAATACGACAAAAGGTGCAGCGCTCACAGAGGATGAAGCGGAGAATCTGTATCTATCCGACATATCCGATGAAGACTGGGCTATATTTGAGTCCTCAAATGCGTCGATCTGTGAAATTGTATCGAGCTACTCCAATGAAGACGGATACATAGAGGAAGACAATGTGCAAAGCGTTGTAAATGGGGTCGCAGAATATGTGAACTACCTTTATGAAGAAGGAACGGTTTCATATTACAATGTGAGCGATGAGGATATCTATTTTGAATATGCCAGTGGTCTGGGCGCTTATTATACGCCTGCAATTGAAGGATATATGTCAGGAGGTGGAACCGTAGCGCTCTCTGTTTTATCAATAGATCCGTATGCCTATAGTGGCACTTGGGCGAATTATCCGGCATTTGCCAACGGTCAAAAGATTATGCTAAATTTGAACGAAGAATCCAGCAACGACTTTTGTATAATGAGTACGACTACAAAAAATTATGCAAACAAAGGAGTTGGAATTGGCGTTTTGCTGCAACTGCCAGAATGTAATATTCTGCTGTGGCAGGGGCATGGTGGCAACACTGGAACGCAACTGTTTCTTGTCACACAAACGCAGGCTACTAACCAGGCTTTAAAAAACGAAATTGCATCTACTACGCTTTCTGTAAAGGATGTTAGAGCTTCACTTGCTAAATCTGATTACTGGGCAATCACACCAAGCTTTGTCGAAAAGTATATATCAGTTGACGAAGGTATGGTTTATTTGAGCGCTTGTAAAAGTGGTTACACCGATGAATTTGCCGATGTATTTTTGTCAAAAGGGGCAGATGTTGTTTTTGTCAATACGGATACAGTTCAATGTGATTATAGTGCATATATGATGTCATATATCACAGATTATATGTCTGGAGATGTGGATGGAGTATACTATACGGCGCAGGAAGCCCTAAGCATGGGGTATTCAGCATTTGCAGATTGGGCATTAGAGAATGGTATTGATGTAAAGGGCGACAATGATACTCTTATTCATTTCGACACTTTAGCAGATTATATTCAGGAAATGCAAAACGGTGCCCACGTTGAAATTCGAGGTGATAAAGAATATACTTTGGTCAATGTCATTTCCGGCGAAATTTCATTTGAAGGCGAATATTCAGATGAAGAAAAAAGTAAAATTCTCACAAATTTGTCTGTTCGTCTGACTGCTGAAGATGGGACTTATAAAGACTTTTCATTGGATGATGTGGGTTTCTTTATAAACAAAATGGATGCCGGTACATATACGATTTATTTATATGAAGGCGATGTCAAAATTGATGAGAGTACGGTAACGGTAGAATCTCATCATCGGTCTGAGGTGACTCTTGTTTATTCACCGAAAATTGGACTGAACGGATATGTATATGACGAGGAAGGTAATCCGCTGTCAGATGTCTTTGTTTCGGCGAACGCGGAATCCGACGACACGGAATGGAACGATACGGCTGTTACAGATGAGAGCGGTTATTATTCTCTTGTGGTTGATGATGAATTATTATACACACTGACATATGAAAAAAGCGGATATATAAGCGCTGAATTAACATTTGAGGGCGAAAGCGGACAGCAGACCGGTATTCAGGTAGCATTGGACGATGTAATTCTTGAACAGTCAAAACTGATGGGAACTGTAGTTGACGCCAAAACAGGTGAGGCACTTTCCGGAGTTGAGGTTACCATAGCGGAGAAAGACGCAATTACACAATATGTAACATTCTCTCGAACCACCAATTCGGACGGAACATTTGAAGTCCCCTTAGCGTCCGCAGGAATCTATAAGGTTACCTTTGAACTGGAAGGATATGAAAGCGTAACTGTAACGGCAACTATGACCAAAGGAATGCATACAGACATTGGAACGATATCCATGGAGTCGATTTATCTCGAAACACTGATACCTGAAGATGCTATGGAGTGGAACGGTCACTACTACTATATTTATTCCGGTGTATGCGATACTTGGGAGGAAGCTGTGGCATACTGTGAATCGTTGGGAGGATACATTGCCGTTATCTCCAGCGAAGCAGAAAATGAAACGCTGTTTGCATATGTAAGTGAGAGCGGTCTTCATGATGGCGGCGTATATTTTGGATATACTGACAGTGCGTCAGAAGGAACATGGACTTGGGTTTCTGATGAAACGTCGTCCTACTCGAATTGGGCTTCAAATGAGCCAAATTCCGAAAATAGCTCTGAGGATTATGCCGAATTTTATTACAAATATACCGATGGCAGCTGGAATGACGGTGATTTTGCAAGTAAGAAATTTATTTGTGAATGGGATCCGTCCTAAAGCTTGGAGGAAACATTTTATATGCTGACTTTTTTTGTGTTTTGCTGTGTAATGATGCTTGTCAGCGTCTTTAATTTGGCGGCTTATACTTCTTTTGAATCACCATTGCCCACATTTGTTGAAGCCGCATTAATAGGAGCTATCTTCATTACGGCAATTCTTGTTACAAAATGTGTCAAAGAAATGATTTCGGGAGGATTTACCCGAGCCATAGCATTGATAGCTGTAATTCTTGTCTTGTCTCCTCTGGCGGCAGGAAGACTGAATATGCTGTCAGATGTACTTGTGGTGACTGTTATTTATTATATCCTTCATTGGGCATGGATAATTATTTATACCATTGTTGGATTGATTCCCGCAATTGTATATTTTATATTTAACGTCGTTTTTTCACTTACACCAATGTCGGAGGAAGTGGCATTCTATGCGGCAATGGTAATTGCAGCAATAGTGGGGTTAATTGAGGGAGGAATGGCAGCGGAGAGTATAGTTGATAAATTCGGATATACTTGCTCTGATATTGTAGGAAGAGCGGAAATTGTTAATTCTGATGGCAAATCAAAAGACATTTTCTTTTACAAATAAAAGTGAAAGAAAGGTAAACAGTCAACCAAAATCCCCCTTGAGCATTCACTCAAGGGGC
>JAJQGZ010000030.1 GCA_021200075.1 Clostridiales bacterium
CCACAACGACACCGCCTCGTATAATTGGGATTGCTTAGGTGAGGACATTACCGTTGACGAAGCGGTTAAAAAGGTTGTCGTCGAATACGATATTGACGAAGCAACGGCAAAAAAAGATGTCGACGCATTCGTAGCCCAGCTTAAAGAAAATTCACTTATTGAGGAATAATTGCTTATACGGTAAAAAATCCGCCCGACTTTATCAGACCGTCGGGCGGATTTCTATATTTTTTACTTCCGCTTAACGGCAGGAGGCTTTCCGCTTTTTAGTTGCCTACTTATCGGCAAGGCATTTCCAAGTTCGTTATTGTACGCCTATATAAAAACACTATACAATTCATTTTCTATAAACTCTTTTACTTTTTCATCATTACATCTTCACCAGCTATTTTAAATCCTATTTTCAACAAGACTTTGGAGGTATATAGCTTCTATTCGTAATCAATTATCGACTGTGTTTCGGTAGTTTCGCTGTCGCCGACGGTTACTATTATTTCCGGATACCAGTTTGACGCAAAGCAGTATGGGTTTAATTCACCGTTTTCGTCATATATTATCTGCGGATAGCGTATCTGCGATTTTTCCTCTGCTGTGGCTTTGTCCGTGGAGTCGTTTCTCAAAACTCCGACTACTACGAATCTGAAATTTTCCCTGTAATCGGTAGGGCAGGATATTGTCAGCAGAGTGTCCTGTTTTGTGAGAGCTATTCCGGTGCTGTAAATAAATCGAGTTTCCAGCCTGTCGAAGAAGCTTGAATAGCTGTCGGCAGTCATTTTTTCCGTTACATTGTAGGGGAATATATATCCGTCGTCGTCGGCGGCGACGGTGTTTGTGTAAAAAGCGCCGATAATTTTAAATCTGTAATCGTTATATAAATCCGAATATGTCATAAAACCTGTTGTTGCATCGGAATTGTAAGCCTCTGCTGAGGAATAATAGGCTTCAAGCGAGCTGTCGTTGAGATATACCACGAAGTTAAACTGTTCGCTCCCCGCATTGTTTGCCTCTGCGTAGGGATAGGTGTCGTTTTCCTCGTCAAGTACGGGTGACGACAAGCCTGTTTCGTCGATATAAATATAGCCGACGGAGTTTGGATTTTCGCCGTAGGTATCGCAGTATTTTTCCATTATGCCGGTCGGAAATTCGACATCGGGATATTTGTTTTGATACGGCTTGAGATAAGCGATTTTCGATTGCTCCACCGCATAGTTTATACCGAAGCCGGACGTTGTGATTACCACAATTACCGTAACGGCAATAACGGAATATTTTAACAGCTTTTTGTAATTGATATTGAGCTTTTTTACGCTCCCTTTTTTCTTTTTGCTTCGGTGATTTTTCGCCTTTATTGCGTTTGAAAGAGGGGAGGGAGCGTTTTTTGACTTGCTCCTCATTTTTTGTCCTCGTCGTCGCTTTTTGCAAAATCTATCGGAGTTCGGTTTTTTGAAGGAATTTCGGGGGAAACACCGCTTTTCTTCATCTCTTTTTTTATGCTGAAAGTCCTTTAATATGCTTTCAATATCGTCATAATTTTCAGAGCCTGTACCGTCAGGCGGAGTTGTATTCTCCTGTTCGGTCGGGATATTCGGCTTTTTTCATCGCTCATATTATTTTACAACTGCCTTTTTAACATTATTTATCGCTTCGTCAATAAGCGTTTCAAGGTCGGGTATGGAGTTTTGCTGTGCAATTATTTCATCAATATGCGGCTTTGTTTTCGGGTGCTTTGGAGTGAAAACGGTACAGCAGTCTTCGTACGGCTGAATGGAGGTTTCAAAGGTGTCAATCTTTCTCGATATTGCTATTATCTCGTCCTTATCCATTCCTATGCACGGTCTGAACACGGGCATATTTACCGCACAGTTTGTGCAGGCGAGTGCGTTAATTGTTTGGCTTGCAACCTGACCCACGCTTTCACCGGTGATAAGCGCCGAGCAGTTTTGCTCTGTTGCAAGGCGTTCGGCAATAATCATCATAATTCTGCGCATAATAACCGTAAAATATTCCTCTTGGCAGTTATCCCTTATAGCCTCCTGGAGCTCTGTAAACGGAACTACAAATGTTGTGATAGCTCCGCAGTATTGCGCAACCTTTTTAAGAAGCTGCATTACTTTCATCTCGGCAAGCTCCGATGTATACGGCGGTGACGCAAAGTGAATGGAACAAAGCTCTATGCCTCTTTTCGCCATCATATACGAAGCGACGGGGGAGTCTATTCCTCCGCTGATAAGCACCATCGCTCTGCCGTTTGTACCTGTCGGCATACCTCCGGCACCCTTTATGTTGTTGCCCCTTATAAAGACGTAATTATCCCTGATTTCCACCGTTACCGTAATATCGGGGTTATGCACATCCACCTTTAAATTGCGGAATTTGCCGAGCAGGTAACCGCCGAGTTCCCTGCTTATTTCCGGCGATTTCATAGGGAATTTTTTGTCGGCTCTTTTTGTTTCCACTTTAAATGTCGAAGCGTCCTCAAGCTCCTCGGCAAGGTATTCGACGGCTGTTTTCTTTATTGCGTCAAAATCCTTTTCGCATTTGCACGCACGGGAAAATGCGGCGATTCCGAATACCTTTGATATTCTTTCAACCGCTTGAGACAAATCCGCCGTGTCGTCGGTCGGCTCAATCATAATTGTCGACTGACCCTTTGTACAATTAAAATTGCCGAGGTCGGAAATTCTCCTTTTTATATTCTTTATCAGCTTGTCCTCAAAGGAGCTTCTGTTGAGCCCTTTAAGCGCAAGCTCGCCGTTTTTAATAAGTATTATTTCTTTGATTTCCATATAGCGAAGCTCTTTCTTATATTATATTTATTTGCAGACTGAATTTATTTTTCCGGATGAGATGCAATTAATTCGCCGAGCGCATCGCACAGAGCGTCTGCGTCCTCTTTTGTGCTGAAACGGGAAAAGCTGATTCTTATGCTCCTGTCAACGGTTTCGGGGCTTAATCCCATTGCGGTAAGAACATGGCTTCTTTTTCCCTTGGCACAGGCAGAACCGCTGCTTACATACACCCCGTATTTTGCCGAAAGCTCCTGAATAATCGTCTGGCTCATCATAAATGTGGGGACACGCAGATTTATGATGTACGGAGAAGCGGTTTCGTCATTGTTAAATTTGATATTGTCAATTTGCGCAAGCCTGCCTCTTGTGTAGGAATTGAGAGCGTGTATTTTCTCTTCTTGCTCTTTAATATCGGGCAGAGCCTTTACCGCCGCCGCAAATCCGGCAATGAGCGGAGAACACTCGGTGCCGGGTCTTATCCTTTTTTCCTGCTCGCCGCCGTAGATTCTTGCAAAATTTTCAGCCGTCAGGTTGGTACTTTTGTTTATATATATTGCGCCTACACCTTTCGGCCCGTGTATTTTATGGGCCGTCACGGTCAGTAAATCCGCTTTCAGTCTGCTTGCGTTTATAGGCATTTTGCCGTAAGCCTGTACGCAGTCAATGTGTATCAGGGCAGGGGAGTTTGCCTTTTTAACAGCCATTGCAATACTTTCAACAGGCAGTATTGTACCCACCTCGTTATTAATATACATAACGGAAACGAGTATTGTATTCCCGTCCACCGCATTGTAAATCTGTTCGGCAGTGATATTGCCGCTTTTATCCGGCTTTAGGTAAACCGCTTCAAAGCCCTGTTTTTCAAGCTCCTGAATGCTTTGCAGTACGCTTTCGTGTTCTATAGCCGTGGTTACGATTTTGTTGCCGAGCCTTTTGCGTGCCTTTACCGCACCGAACAGAGCAAGGTTATTGGCTTCCGTCGCACCGGAAGTAAAATATATTTCCTCGCTTTTTGCGCCGATTGAATCCGCTATGCACTGCCTTGCAAGGATAAGCTCCTTTGCCGTCTCAACTCCGAGTCCGTGCAGGCTTGACGGATTGCCGTAGCATTCCGTCAGCATTTTTTCAACGGCTTTTACACATTCCGCACACGGCTTTGTCGTGGCTGAATTGTCAAGATATGCACTCATAATCCTTTAAGTTCCTTTAGCTTTAAAATTCCCGCAATTGTTTTTGCATCTTTGATTTCGCCGGAAATTATTTTTGAAACGCATTTGTTAAACGGCACTTTCATAACATCTAAAAATTCGTCGTCATCAAGGCTTTGTTCGCCGAATGTCAGTCCCTCGGCACGGAATAATCTTATTATTTCACCGCAGTATCCGGGAGACGGATATACCTCGCCGAACGGCTCGAATATTTCCGCTTTTGCGCCGCATTCCTCTTTAAATTCTCTTACGGCGGCTTTCAGCGGATCCTCGCCCTTTTCAAGCTTGCCAGCGGGCAGTTCGAGTATCGTTTCTTTGTACGGATAGCGAAATTGCCTTACAAGTATAACTTCATTTTCATCAGTCAAGCCGATAATCGCAACGCCACCCGGGTGGTCTACAACCTCTCGGTATGCCGTTTCTCCGTCTGCAAGCGTTACCGTATCATTATGTACGGTTATTATCGTTCCGTTAAAAATTCCCTGAATATCCTCGGTCTGCTCATAATAGCCGAGAGCTACCGAGAGAATATCGCTCGGCTTGTCAAGTATGTATTTTGCGCCGGCTCCGGTAAATTCTATTCGAGAGCCGTAGCCCCACATAACCCCCGCAGCGTTGATTATATTGGCTTTTGCTCCGCCAATATCGTAGCATTTGTCGCCAACCATTAATATTTCATTTCCGGGTACGGCTAATTCCTTTGCGCATCGGGATATTATATTAGCCTTTGACTCGCAGTCGGCGGTGAATGATACTCCACATATCGAATCAAAATACGACCTGATATTGAAATAATCAAGCAGAGCTTCTATATAATCCTGCGGCTTTGACGATGCGATGCCGAGCTTTAAATCCTCGTTTTTCAAAGCGATAAGAAGCTCTTTAATGCCTGGGTAAAGCTCGCTTTCAAGCAGACCTTTATTTGTGTATCTTTCCCTGAATTTTTTAACAAGTTCGTCAGCCTGCGTGGGGTCTGCGCCGAATTTTTCCTGAAAAGTTACGAGCAGCGGCGGGCCTATAAAGCAGGACAGCTCCGTATATTCCGGTGCGTCGTAGCCGTAGGCGTCAAGCGCATATTTTGCACTTTTCATAACACCCTCGCCGGTGTCGCAAAGAGTTCCGTCAAAGTCGAAGATTACAGCGTTATATTTCATATACCGTTCACCCTTTTCATAAATTTCTCTGTCAAAACAACAAATCTCTCCACAGTGCCTTTTCCTACTATATCCCCCTTGCCGTCCTTTGCGTATACGGAGAATACAAGCCTTCTGCCGTCGGTTTCAGCAAGCTCGGCAAAAGCCGTAACGGTTTCTCCTATTGGGATGGCTTTATCGTGGGAGACGGAAATTTTTGTCCCCACGCTTGTTTCGCCCTCGTCAAGTATCGGCTCGCAGACTTTGCAGGTTGCGCCCTCCATCAGCGCAATCATCATAGGTGTTGCAAAAACCTCCAAATAACCCGAACCTGCCGCAGACGCAACATTGGATGAATTTACCGCAGTACTCAGCTCGGCGCTGAGCTTTTCTGTTGTTGTTTTCATAAATTTACTTCTCAAAAGTGTATTGGTCTAAATAGTATAGCATAAAAATTTAATATATACAACCAAAAAGAATTGTGCTAAAATATAAAAATGAACAAAAAACGGAATTTAATATTGAAATTCAGGTGATTTTATGAAATCCGAAGTAAAGAGAATTTATACCCTTGATGAGCTTAGGGGCTTTGCAATACTGTGTATGGTTGTTCACCACTCGTTTCTTGATGTCGGCGATGTTCTCGGTCTCAGCTGGGGATATACCGTATTTGACGCACTTTGCTTATTCCAACCGATTTTTTGGGCGATATTCATAGTTATATCGGGTATATGCTCACGCCTTTCAAGGAATACGATTAAGAGGGGATTTATAGTTCTTGCCGGCGGTATTGCGGTAACAATAGTTACGGCTGTTATTATGCCGCTTCTCGGCTTTACCGGAGCGGAGATATATTTCGGCATTCTTCACTGTCTCGGCTGTTCGATGATAATAACCGGACTTCTTATGCCGATTATAAAGAAAATTGATTACAGAATCGGCGCAGTTATTTGCCTTATACTCTTTTTCTTTACATATGGAATAAATGCGGGTACAATGTGCTTCGGCTTGATTGATTTGCCGCAAAGCTGGTATCAATATGATTTTCTCGCACCGTTGGGAGTTTTCTCTTCATCTTTCCAAAGTGCCGATTATTTTTCGCTGATTCCGTGGCTCTTTATGTTTTTATTCGGCTCATTTTTAGGCAAGCTTGCTCTCAACGGAAAGTTTCCCGAGGGTATGTATAAAAAACACAGTAAGTTCCTCTGCCTTGTCGGCAAAAACAGCTTGTGGATATATCTGCTCCACCAGCCGATTTTGTATGCGATTATGTTTGTAATCGCCGTAATTTCCGCACTGTAACAATATAGCTGAATAAGTAAATACAGTATAAGTAAATACAGTAAAAGGAAAAGCACGACGCCGCTCATACCGTCATAGTATGAATAGGTGCGTGCTTTTCAGTTGTTGGCGGCAGTGGCGTATGCCCTGAGAGTAGCTGCCGCCGTATCGGCTGTTTATATAGCCGTATGGCAACACTGCGTGCGGAGGTATGCATTACGGCATAGGGGAGCTTACTGCAAATTCAGCCATTGCTCGTTGGTTTTCTTTACGGAATAATAGCAATAGGTCATTATTTTTTTAGCTATCGCTTTGCCCGATGCAATGTGTTTGCTCACGGTCGGCTGAGAAATTTTAAGCTCCCTTGCAATTTCCGTCTGAGATTTCCTTTGAACATAAAAAAGCCGCAGGCAAACGCTCTGCTTTTCCGTAAGCTCATTTTTTACGATTATCGGCAAAACTTCGGTCAACGCATTTTTCATTATTTCCTGTTCGTCGGCATCGTCGTTTTCAAAATAATCGCTGTCCGCAACGCATTCTTCAATAAAGCTTTTCATCTTCATCTTCCTTGTAGTTCGGATAATAGTCCGAGAGCAGAAGATATGTAATTCTGCACTCGCTCGCCATATCGTAGTAGGTTTTTATTTTTTGCGCAAAAGAACCAAATCCGTTCCGTCGTATATGCGAAGAAGCGGTCTTAATCCGTCGATTTTTGCACGCAGTATTTCGTATTGCATTTTATACTCGCTTGCAAGCTCGTTTATCTTCATATTCATCCTTCCTGTTTCTCGCATATTTTTCGGCGTGCCGAGCCGTAGTCGTATGCGTTATTTGTCGCCGCTTTTATTCCTTGTGGCGGCGGTGACGGCAGCTGGTTTACCGTTTCGATTTTTATATTATACGAACAAATGTTCGATGTCAATAAAACGGAAAACCGTTTTTTCTTACAGTCCTCATTTTATCACCGTAATTTTTTATTGCTTGATACATTTTTTTTGCGTAAAATTTAAAATTATAAATCCGTCAATTTTTTTCTTTACTTTTCCCCCTTACGGTATTAAAATGTATGTAACCGAAAACGGTGTTGTAATTTTTAATATTATTATTATCACCTGCGGAATTTGCGAAAGGGTGTATCTCAATGAAAAATTTAGGATATTATAACGGCGAATACGGTTTGACAGAAGATATGAAAATTCCTATGCTCGACCGTGTGTGCTGGTTCGGCGACGGTATTTACGACGCCACCTATGCGCACAACCATATGATATTTGACCTTGACGCTCATCTTGACAGATTTTATAATTCCGCTCGGCTTCTTGATATTAAAATGCCGATTTACAGGCAATTGCTTGAAAATCTTCTTTTTTCCCTTGTTCAAAAAGTTGACAGCCCGGATCAGTTCGTCTATATGCAGGTGACGAGAGGGAGCGGACTGAGAAACCACATTTACGATAATACCGAAAAGGGAAATTTGTGGATAACTCTCACCGAGTCAAGCGTAGACGATACATATAAAAAGATTAACCTTATAACATACGAGGACAAGAGATTTGAATACTGCAATATCAAAACTCTAAATTTAATTCCGTCCTGTCTTGCGGCGACCGCTGCGAGCAAAGCCGGCTGTGACGAAGCGATTTTTCACAGAGGGAATATTGTGACCGAATGCGCACATTCAAACTGTTCAATTTTTAAAGACGGTAAGGTTATAACACATCCGCTTGATTCTCATATCCTACCGGGTACTGCAAGGCTCAGGCTTCTTCGCTTTGCCGAAAGTTTGGGTTATAAGACCGAGGAAAGAGAGTATACTCTCGATGAGCTTAGAAATGCGGACGAGGTGGTAGTCCATTCTACAGGATCGTTCTGCCTTGCGGCTGAAACGGTTGACAGAGTTAAGGTCGGCGGCGGTGCGCCCGATATGCTCAAAAAGATTCAGGACGCTCTTGTTGAAGATTTTGAATTACAATGTACGCCGAAGGGAGGATGCGGTAATGCCTGACAGAACCTATGTTGAAGTTGATTTGGACGCTGTTGAAAACAATATAGACTGCATACTCAAAAAGCTCGGCGGTAAATCAAAGCTCCTTGCGGTAATCAAGGCTAACGGCTACGGTCACGGCGCCGTAAAGGTTGCCGAGGCGATTGAGGATAAATGCGATTTTTTCGGCATTGCATGCATAAGGGAAGCTATGGAGCTTGTAAACGCAGGCATTAAAAAGCCGATACTCGTTCTCGGCAGAGTATTTCCGGAAAGCTATCCCCTTGTTGTAAAATATGATATACGAATACCGATTTTTATGTATTCGGATGCCGAGGCTCTGTCGGCAGAAGCAGTAAAGCAGGGAAAAACCGCACTTTTTCATTTTTGTGTTGATACCGGTATGAGCAGAATAGGCTTTGCCGTAAGTGAAAAAGATGCGGAAATCTGCAAAAAAATAACCCTGCTCGATAATATCAAAGCAGAGGGATTATTTTCTCATTTTGCCACGGCTGACGAGAAAGACCTTTCCAAAACAATTGTGCAGAAAGAAGCGTTTGTAAAATTTGCAGATATGCTTGAAAAAAGAGGGATAAATATTCCAATAAAGCATATTGATAATTCCGCAGGTATAATGAATTTTGACAAGCATTTCGATATGGTAAGAGCAGGTATAATTATATATGGGCTTTATCCGTCGCACGATGTGGCGCATTCTCTCGGCGATATCAAGCCTGCAATGCAGTGGAAAGCCAGGCTTTCATATGTAAAGGAGCTTGAAAAGGGCAGGGAAGTTTCCTACGGCGGAACCTATGTACTTAAAGAAAAAAGAACAGTTGCAACGGTTCCCGCCGGATATGCCGACGGCTACCCGAGATGCCTGTCAAATATCGGCAGGGTCATAATAAACGGTCGGTACGCCGATATAATAGGCAGAGTATGTATGGATCAGTTTATGGTTGATGTTACGGATATAGACGGCGTTAAAGCCGGAGACATTGTTACTCTTGTGGGAACAGACGGCGGCGCACGGCTGACTATGGAAGAGGTTTCGGAAAAAGCACATTCGTTTAACTATGAGCTTCCGTGCCGAATTTCCCGACGGGTGGAAAGAATTTATTATAAAGACGGAAAACAAATTAAAGGATAATCAGACCTTTATCGGAAAATTATAAAAGCCAATTATATTCAGGAAGATTTTTAAAATGGTTTATTCATCGGATTCAATAAAATACATAGGAGCTTACGACAGCGATATTAATTTGTTTGAAAGTCAGTATGCCGTTCCCGAGGGCATAACCTATAATTCGTATTTAATCTGTGATGAAAAAATTGCCGTTATGGATACGGTGGACGCAAGGAAAACCGAGGAATGGTTTGATAATCTTGAAAAGGCGCTCGGCACTTCGCTTCCGGATTATCTCGTGATTTCTCATCTTGAACCTGACCATTCGGCCAATATAAAGCTTTTTGTTGAAAAATACCCAAATGTAACATTAGTAGGCAATGTAAAGACCTTTTCAATGCTTCCGCAGTTTTTTGATGTTGACGACAGCGTTAAAAAGCTGACGGTTAAATCCGGCGATACTCTTTCTCTTGGTTCACATATTCTGAATTTCATCACCACTCCGATGGTTCACTGGCCCGAGGTTATGGCGGCGTATGAGAGTACTGAAAAAGTCCTTTTCTCTGCCGACGCTTTCGGCACATTCGGCACTCTGGAGGAGCAGGATGACTGGGCTTGCGAGGCAAGGAGATATTATTTTAACATAGTCGGCAAATACGGCGCACCTGTACAGGCACTTTTGAAAAAGGCGGCACAGCTTGATATTTCCACAATTTGCCCGCTCCACGGCCCGTCGCTTGTAAAAAAATCTTGATTATTATATCAATCTTTATGTTATATGGAGCAGCTACGGCGTTGAAGCCGATGGTGTGTTCATCACTTTTGCTTCAATCCACGGCAATACAAAAATCGCCGCTTATAAGATGAAAGAAATTCTTGAAGAACTCGGCTGTCCAAAGGTTGCAATTGCGGACTTGTCAAGGGATGATATGTCGGAAGCTGTTGAAGACGCATTCAAATATGGCAAAATCATTCTCGCCGCATCGAGCTATGACGGCGGAGTTTTCCCGCCGATGGAAGCTCTGCTTTCCCACCTTAAAAGCAAGGCATATCAAAAACCGCAAAATTGCATTGATTGAAAACGGCTCGTGGGCTCCGAGCGCCGCCCGTACAATGAAAGCGATGCTTGACGATATGAAAAATATAACCGTCTGCGAAAATACCGTAACCGTAAAATCAACCTTTAAGGACTGCGATATCGCATCAATGCAAACCCTCGTAAAAGAGCTTTTGGATTGATAAAGTAATAAAAAAAGCTGTAGCGACGATTTGCCGCTACAGCTTTTTGCTTTATTATTTTGTACAGAAATTATTTCTCAGCGTATTTGTCGTCGCCGTTCCAGCTGTACATTGCACGAATCTTTTCGCCGACTTCTTCAAGCTGATGGCTTGCTTCAAGCTCTCTCTTAGCCATAAAGTGAGCATGGCCGTTATTGAACTCGGTGATGAATTTGGAAGCGAAAGTACCGTCCTGAATTTCGGTAAGTATCTGCTTCATTTCTTTCTTAGTCTCATCGGTAACGAGCCTCTTGCCGGTCTCGTAATCGCCAAATTCAGCGGTGTTGGAGATTGAATATCTCATCTTTGAGAAACCGCCGGAATAGATGAGGTCAACGATAAGCTTCATCTCGTGGATGCACTCGAAATAAGCGTTTCTTGGGTCGTAACCTGCTTCAACAAGAGTTTCAAAGCCGGCTTTCATAAGAGCGGTAACGCCGCCGCAAAGAACTGCCTGCTCGCCGAAGAGGTCGGTCTCCGTCTCGCACTTAAATGTGGTTTCAAGTATAGCTGCACGGGCTCCGCCGATACCTGCGCCGTATGCAAGTGCAAAATCAAGGCAATGACCTGTGTAATCCTGGTATACAGCTACAAGACAAGGAGTACCCTTGCCCTCTTTGTACTCGGAACGAACAGTGTGACCAGGTGCTTTGGGAGCGATCATAAATACATCTACATTTGTAGGCGGAACGATTTGCTTGAAGTGGATGTTAAATCCGTGAGCAAAAGCCAATGCCTTGCCCTCTGTAAGGTTCGGCTCAATATCTTTCTTATATATTGCAGCCTGCTTCTCGTCGGGAGTAAGTGTCATAATAACATCCGCAGCCTTTGCAGCTTCGGCTGTTGTCATAACCTTGAGTCCGAGTTCCTCAACATGCTTCCATGATTTTGAACCCTCGTAAAGACCTACAATAACATTTACTCCGCTCTCGTGAAGATTGAGCGCGTGAGCGTGTCCCTGTGAGCCGAAACCGATAATAGCTACGGTCTTGCCGGAAAGGACATCTAAGTTACAGTCCGATTCATAAAACATTCTTGCTTCTTCCGCCATTTTGATAACCTCCGAAATAAAAAATTTTAAAATTCACGGGCGGTCGGAGTTGTCCGACTTCTCGTTGACAACTTAATGTATTTCCTATTATATCTTGTATGATGTCCAATGTCAATAGGTAAATAAAATTTTTTCAATTCCTGCCCTTGAGACCCTCGAGCGCATGGATAATATGCAATCTCATTGCCGTCTTTGCTCCGTCGGGATTGCGCTTTTTGATAAAATCCATTATTAGCCTGTCGTCTTTCAGGTTGTCTTCGCCTATATCTTTATCTTTTATAAGCACCACGACGCCCTTTTTTATCGCGTTGAATATTATCGGCATAAATTGCTGAACAAATGCGTTGTGGGTTGCGTTTGCAATGCTCTCGTGGAACTTCTGCTCCTCGTATGTCCTGTCTTCGCCGCTGAGTATCTTTTTCTCCACTTCTTCGCCGTAATGGCAGATTATTTCAATCTCCTCGTCAGTCGCACGCTGAGCCGCAAGGTATGCGCAGTCCGGCTCGAACATAAGACGCATTTCAAACAAATCGTCAAGTCCGGAGGCGATGTCACTCAGTCCACTCGAGTCAACCACCGTGCTTGATGTGACGAATGTTCCTTTGCCACGGCGTATTTCAAGCACCGAGCTGGTCGTCAAAATCTTGACCGCTTCCCTGAGCGTTGAACGGCTTACCCCGAGTTCGGACGAAAGCTCGATTTCGTTGGGCAGTTTATCACCTATCGAAAACCTCCCGTTCCCTATCATTTTTAATATACTTTGCGCCGTACTGTCGGTGAGTCTTTGTGATTTATTATCCATTATAATATTTGCTATAATATTTGCTCCGTGATGAGTTTACCTATTTGTCTGAAAACATAATATCACATCGGCAGGGGAAAAGTCAATAACTTGTCTGACATCTTACAACAAAAACTATTAAATTTCACAATTATATTTGTTCAAGTTTATCAAATTGCGTTTAATCACTTGTAAAAATATTAATAATGTTTTATTATATAGATGTTTTAAATATTTGCATTATTATCACTTTTATTAAACAAATTCCTTTGCCCGATAACGGAGGTGGTACATATGACAAAGGCACAAAAAATTAAATATTATATGGACGGTCTATGCATATTCGATTTTGAAGAGGACGATATTTTTTCCGCATTATACGATTTGCTCAGCAGCGATGATGAGGATAAGATAGCGATGCAAGGTGCGTTTTTCAGAGAGCTGACTTCCGCACCGTCGCTCAAGGCTCATATCAGCGAGCTTATTCTCACGGCGGATAATATTTTTACAAGGCAGTGCTGTGCAGGCAAAGCGGATGAGCTTGGGATTGATATTTTGAATGCGGTAATCAGCGATTTGTCAAAGCTTGAAAAGATTGCTTCAATCACCGCTCAGGATGTTACGGCGGATGTTGACGACAATGATGTTAAAAAAATTCTGTTCACTATGCCGGGCCGGGAGGTCGGCAAGGCGTTGCCCCCTCTTACTACTCAGTGGGAAAGGTATATCGATTCCCTTGCAAAGTATTATCGCAAAAACGGCTGCGGAGTTTTCGCTAAGCACAATGCTTTTATTTGGAGAGATGAGGAGCTTTGTCCCATTGCTCAGACCGACCCGATAACTCTTTCGGATTTAAAAAATTACGAGGAGCAAAGGCAGCGTGTTATAGATAATACCGAAAGCTTTCTTGCGGGTCACCCGGCAAACAATGTGCTTCTTTACGGCGATAGGGGAACGGGCAAAAGCTCCACGGTTCACGCCGTTTTGAATGAATACTGCTCAAAGGGACTTCGTATGATAGAGGTTCCGAGAAATGAGCTTGCCGAGCTTCCTCTGATAAGAACACAGCTTGAAAATTCGCCGATGAAATTTATTATCTATATTGACGATTTAAGTTTTGATACAAACGATGAGCTTTTCAACGGACTGAAAGCGGCGCTTGAGGGGAGCTTGTCCCATATGGGTGACAATATATTGATTTATGCCACATCAAACAGACGGCACCTTATCAGGGAGAGCTTTTCAGACCGTGACAATGATGTCAACCGCAATGATATTATGCAGGAGCAGCTCAGTCTTTCTGATCGTTTCGGATTAACAATTACATTTCTTAATCCCAACAAAAACGAGTATCTCGATATTGTCTGCAAGATTGCTCAGGATCGAGGACTTTGCGAAAGGGTCGATATGCAAAAGCTTATGTCAGCGGCTGACAGGTGGGCAACAAGGAGAGCCGGCAGGTCGCCGAGGTGCGCAAAGCAGTTTGTTGATTATGTTCAAAGCTGTGAGGCAAGGGGAATCGAGTGGTAACGCACCTGCTTGCACATTTACATATTTACTTATAAATTGCCGATATTTGCCGTTAAATACCCCCTGAAAATAATTGCCGAAAATAATTTCTAAAATTAAGTTTCATTCAAGTTCTGGTATTTACAATGCGAATATACGGCAAGTAGTATCGTTTTCAAGCGCATATATGTGCCTGAACGCTTTTAACACAGGCATAATTTTCCATTAAAAAAATATTTAAAAATTTTATAGAATGTTCACCGAAATAACAAAAAAAAATATCGATATGCAGTGATAAAATCATTTTTGCAAACGGAAACGACGGCTGAATAAACGCTGTATAACAATTCACGGTAATATCCCGTCGGATAAACCGTTTTATTAAATTAAAAGGAGAAAATATTATGGGAGCAAAAATTCTTGTCATAGACGACGACCGCAATATCTGCGAGCTTCTCAAGCTCTATCTTGAAAATGAGGGCTACACCGTTTATATCGCAAACGACGGACAGAAGGCTGTAAGTTTGTTTGAGACAAAAGCGCCGGAGCTGGTGCTTCTCGACATAATGCTGCCTAAAATGGACGGCTGGCAGGTTTGCAGGGAAATCAGGAAAACATCGAGCGTACCGATAATTATGCTCACCGCCAAGGGCGAAACCTTTGATAAGGTACTCGGTCTTGAGCTCGGCGCCGACGACTATGTTACAAAGCCGTTTGACGCAAAAGAGGTTATGGCACGGGTAAAGGCGGTACTCAGGAGAGCCAACGGCAGTCAGGACACTCAGGATAACGCCAAAAAGGTAGTAGCCTATGATAATCTTGAAATAAATATTGAAAATTACGAGCTTAAAGTAAAGGGCGTTCCGGTTGATACTCCGCCTAAAGAGCTTGAGCTTATATATCATTTTGCGTCAAATCCCAACAGGGTTTACACCCGTGACCAGCTTCTTGACGAGGTTTGGGGATTTGATTATTACGGCGATTCAAGAACCGTTGATGTTCATGTTAAAAGACTGCGTGAAAAACTTGAGGGCGTATCGAATAAATGGTCGCTCAAAACGGTTTGGGGCGTAGGATATAAATTTGAGACAAAGGATTAATTTCATTATTAATATTTGTCGGGTGTTTGCGGATTGCCCCGTGATTTATGCGGGGCTTTGCTCATAAAATGAGGAAGATTTTTATGGCGGATAAGAAAGAGAAAACCGTGGAAAAAGCGTCTTCCGCACAATCTTCATACGCGCAGCAAGCGTTGCCGGGAGGCAAACCGAACGGGAGCAAAAAGCTTTTCGGCGGTAATATTTTTGCAAAGTATTTTATGATGTTTTCGGCGATACTTCTCATTATTCTCACCGTTCTCGGCACCACGCTTACATTTCTTGTCAGCGCATATAATCAAAATGAAAAGACGCAGCTTCTTATGGAAAATACGCAGTCAATCGCCGACAGCGTAAGCTCAAATCTCATCGCTCAGGATATGAACGATTCCTATTCGGTTGAAAAAGCACTGATATGCGAATCGCTCAGGGTTATATCAAGCTCGATTGATTCCGATGTATTCGTCTGCGATGTTGAGGGCAATATAATACTGTGCAAGGAGAGAGCGGGTTCTCTCCCGTTTTTCGGTAATTTTTCCGAGTGTTCTTTCCACACCAATTATTATATCGGCGATAATATATTGCAAAAGGTTTACGAAAGCAGTTATTCCGGCAAGGGCGAGGTAAACGGCGAGGAATCCTACATAGTAGGTTATCCGATTTACAGCGGCAACGAGATTATCGGCAGTGTATTCGCCACTACCGAGGCTAACACATATACAATCACCTTTGCTATTTTGAGAATGTTTTTGCTTAGCACTCTGCTGTGCCTTGTACTCGGCTTTGTATGCATATGGCGGCTGACACGAAACTTTGTTCAGCCCCTGCGCGAAATGAGCGCCGCTACAAAGCAGTTTGCAATAGGCGACTTTTCATACAGAGTTAAGGTTGAGGGCGACGACGAGCTTGCAGAGCTTGGCATGGCGTTCAACGAAATGGCGGACGCACTCGATTCTCTTGAATCTTCAAGGAACAGCTTTATCTCAAATGTTTCGCACGAGTTAAGAACTCCTATGACATCAATAGGCGGCTTTATCGACGGAATACTCGATGGAACAATTCCCAAAGAAAAATCAGATTATTATTTGAAGACTGTAAGCGATGAGATAAAAAGGCTTACCAGGCTTGTTGTAACAATGCTCAATATGAGCAAGATGGAATCCGGCAGCTTTGAGATGCAGCCGCAAAACTACGATATTTCAGACCAGATAATTCACATTCTTCTCACTTTTGAGCAGAAGATTGACGAAAAAAATATTGAAATACTCGGTCTTGAAAAGCTTGTACCCACCCATATAACGGCGGACAGGGATATGGTTTATCAGGTGATTTACAATATCTTTGACAACGCTGTTAAGTTTACAAACGAGGGCGGATATATTCAGGTTACGCTCAATGATTTTAAGGATAATATAGAAATCCATATTAAAAACAGCGGTATCGGTATCAAGGCAGATGAGCTTTCCAAGGTATTCGAGCGATTTTATAAAGTTGACAAATCCCGTGGACTTGACGCAAAGGGCGCAGGTTTGGGATTGTATATAGTTAAAATGGTGGTGGAAATGCACGGAGGAAGCATTTACGCAAGAAGCGATGATGAAACCACCGCAGAATTTGTTTTTACATTGCCAAAGGCATATAATCCAATTTACAAAAAGGAGAAAAAGTAATGGATGATTTCAAAAACGAGTTCAACAATGATTTGAACAACGAACAGAAAAATGATAATCAGACACAGCCAACGGCTCCTCAGCAGGAGAACGGCGGTAATTCAACATATTACACTCCGTCTCAAAGCGAGAAGACGGAACCTGAACCCAAGCCGCAGGAGAATACAACTTACCACTATTCCTATACAAACGGTTCAAGCGCAAATAATCCCGACCCAAATTCACAGGGATATGCACAGCAGGATTACACTTCTGCAAGCGGCTCGGCTTATAATCAAAACCAAAATGCAAACCAAAATCAAAATTATTATTCGCCCAATCAAAGCTATCAAAATCAGCAGCAGGGCGGATATAATCCCAATCAGGGCAACGCTTATTCCCAAACGCAGAATAGCGGATACACTCAGACCGAAACCGTACAGCCCGACTCCAACGGCGATAAGCCGAAAAAGAGCAGCGTCGGCAAGGTTATCCTCATAGTTGTTATCGTATGCGTAGTAGTTGCTGTAATAGGACTTCTGGCAGGTCAGCTCGGTTCTTCTTCAAGCGATACGGACAGCGATACTCAGACAACTCAGGAGTCTGATGTCAACGATGTTGAAACCCAAGACAGCGATGAAGTGGCAACCGTTGATTCCGACGGAAATTATACCGTTGCCGGAGTTGCTGAAAAATGTATGGATTCCTGCGTCGGAGTTTCCGTTTACACTCAGCAGTCAAGCTCCTACAGCTATTTCTATAATTACGGCACCGAGGACAGCGGCGACGATTCCGATTCAACAGAATCCGGCGAGGGTTCCGGCGTAATTATGTCAGAGCAAAACGGTCTTACCTATATTCTTACTTGCGCTCATGTTATCAACGACGGCGACAGCTTTGTAGTAACTCTTAATGACGGCACGGAATATGACGCAACTATGGTTGCATATGACAGCCAGACCGATATCGGCGTTCTTTCAATAGAAGCCACCGGGCTTCAGGTTGCCGAATTTGCCGACAGCGATAATCTTGTTGTAGGCGAGCAGGTAGTGGCGATAGGCTGCCCCGGCGGTCTTGAGTTTATGAACTCCGTTACAAGCGGTTATATTTCCGCTCTTGACAGACCCATTTCATCAAGCATCGGATATGACACCTATTGTATTCAGACAGATGCGGCTATCAACCCCGGTAACAGCGGCGGCGCACTCTTCAATATGCAGGGTCAGGTTATCGGTATAAACTCTTCAAAAATCGCTTCCACCGATTACGAGGGTATGGGATTTGCCATTCCGTCGTCCACAGCGGTTTCAACCGCCAACAGCCTTATCAAGAGCGGTTATGTAGAGGGCAGGGCAAAAATCGGTATCCGGTATACAACCATTACAAGCTATAATAATTCATCCTCTATTATCAGCGCTCTTGAGCAGCTGGGATTTGAGGATGCCGAGGGTACTATGATAATCAGTTCTGTTGATGATAATTCCGACCTCAAAAATAAGGACATTCAGGAATATGATATGATTGTTGCGGTCAACGGCGAAACGATGACATCCACCGATATTATGACCTCAATTCTCGCAGATTCTGCTCCCGGAGATACAATTACTCTCACTATTGCCAGAATTGAAAATAATCAGATTAACATATTTGAAGTAGAGTGTACTCTTATCGAATCCACCGGCGATAATTAATTCTTGTAATTGATTAGCTAAAGCGTATTATTTATACAAAAAGCAGAAAAAGCGATTGCCCAAGCGTCAGCAGGGCAGTCGTTTTTTCGCAAATTGGCTTTGCTTTTTAAAATTATTCACTTTTTTGATAAATATATTTCTTTTTCTTGACATAATCAAATTTTTGTGATATTATTATACGGCGCGGAAAAAGTGTATGTTAATAGTTTAGCATATCTAAATACATAGAGGTATAGTGTAACGGTAACACGCCGGACTCTGACTCCGTCATTTAAGGTTCGAATCCTTATACCTCTGCCAAGAGGAAACAGACATCCAATCGGGTGTCTGTTTTTTCTTTGGAAAAGAAATTAAGGATTCGCAGAATCGTTATTACGAGCTTGCGAGTAACAAGGTTCTGCACGCTTGCGTGCAGGTTCTTATACCTCTGCCACAAAAGAGAGCAATCAGCTCTCTTTTCTTTTTGCCAATCACCAAGGCTTATAAACATTACCGATATTGACGGCAATTTTATATTATGATATAATTAACTTGTAAGAGTAGACATAAATAAAAAATAAATAAAAAACTGAAAATGGCAGTTTTGTGCTATAATGGTATTGAAAAATGTTTTAAAAATTGCTGTTTGTAAAAATATTGGATCGTCGGTGTTATTACGAATTCAGGAGGCTGTTATGACATATAAATCTATTTTGGATTTTTGGAAAAAGCAGAATATAGAAAATGCCGATGAATTGGCATCGGTGTTAAGTTCATATTCGGTTAATTTTGCATATAATTCCGGAAAAATAGAAAATGATGAAATCACATATTATGATACTCGAGAGGTGTTTGATAAAAACAGTGTGACATCTTATACAGGCTCAACTAAAACTTTATTTGAAATTCAGAATTCAAAGGCTGCCTATGAAAGAATGTTATCTGCATTTGACGATAAGCAAATTATAAATGAGGAGTTTTTAAAAGAGATTCAAATGCTTCTTACTAACGGTACTTATGATAAGCGAAGACACCAAATAGGCGAACGACCGGGCGAATATAAACATCACGATTATGTAACCGGTAAAAATGAAGTCGGAGCCTCCGTCGAGGATGTTCGGGAAGAAATTTGCGAACTACTCGATGAGATAACAGATATTGATGATGAAAATGCCTTGGTTGCTGCTTCATATTTTCATGCTAAGTTTGAAAATATACATCCGTTTTCAGACGGTAACGGCAGAGTGGGAAGACTTTTAATGAATTACATTTTGTTAATTCATAATCATCCGCTGATTATTATTTTTGAGGAAGACAGAAAAGATTACTATAACGCTCTTGAAAAATTTAATAAAGAGCTTGAGCTTGACAGCTTTATTGATTTTTTTAAAATTACAGTCGGTAAAAACCTAGGAGAAAGCATTAGATAAATCAAAAAAAACAATTCATCAATAGCTGATTTTTGTTGAATATTTTTAATCTACTTAACAGCAGAATTACGAAGATTTTAAGGAGCTTTTATGTCGATTGTAATTAAAGAATACGAAAATTCTTATTTAATGCAAACAATGAATATCTGGAATGAGGTCGTTGACGAGGGGACTGCGTTTCCGCAGATGAATTGCCTTGACGAAGTTCAAGCGGATAAATTTTTTAAAGAGCAAACCTATACGGGAATTGCGGTGGATGCCGAGACGGATACCGTTTTGAGAATGTACATTCTTCATCCCAACAATGTGGGAAGATGCTCGCACATCGCCAATGCAAGCTATGCCGTAAAATCCGATGTCAGAGGGCTTCATATCGGAGAAAAGCTGGTGTGCGATTGCCTGGAAAAGGCTAAGCTTAACGGCTTTTTAATTATGCAGTTTAATGCTGTTGTGGACAGCAATATTCTCACGCACAGCATTTGTACGAGAGACTCGGATTTAACGAGTTGGGAACAGTACCCGGCGGATTTTTAATGAAAGACGGTCATTACGAAGATATACATATAATGTATAAAAAATTGCAATAAAAATTGCAATAGATAATTAAGATAATTGTGTCTTATTTAATAAAAATATTTGTTATTAAGTCACAAAATGTTTAAATAAACCTTATTGCATTTGTTACTTTAATGTGGTAGAATTAATTGTAATTTAATCTTAAGGGGAATATGCTATGAAAATTGCAGAAGAATATTCAAAAAAGAAAATTGACATCGAGAAGAATACGGAGTATGCCGTTAAAGGCATAACTAAGATTTGTAAAAAAATCGGACCTCGTAAACCCGGCTCCCTCGAGGAGTTTCGTGCTCAGCAGTGGATGCAAAGAGATATAAAAAACTACTGCGATAAGACCGAGATTGAATCATTCGCACTTCATCGTCAGGGATTTATGGGCTTTATTCCGTTTACGGTTGCCTGCGGTGTGGCTTCGGTTTTCATCAACTGGTTTGTATCTCCGATTGCTGCGCTTGTGCTTTGCGTGCTTGCGTTTATTCCGCTTCTTTTTGAATTTCTTATGTATAAGCAGTTTGATGACTTCCTTTTCCCGAAGCAGACATCCCACAATATGATTGCCACAAGAAAGGCAAAGGGCGAGATAAAGCAGAGGATAATTCTTATCGGTCACTCTGACAGTCAGTTTGAATGGACTCTTAACTATCATCTCGGCGGACTTCAGGCTAAGCTTTTTGTTGAAATTCCGGCGGTTGTAGGTCTTGTTATACAGACGATATTTGCGCTTGTCTGCATAATTGTCGGCAAGGGCGATGCGGCAATGGATATTGACAGCGCAAGGGGATTTTTCATAGCTTTGTTTGTGATTTCCTGCGTGTTTATTCCGTTTGAGGTTGCGTTTCTCTTTTTTCAGAGCTGGACAAAATCCGTTCCCGGTGCGTCGGATAACCTTTCAGGCTGTTATGCCGGTATGGCGGCAATCAAGGCTCTTGATGAGGCAGAAATTGAATTTGAAAACACAGATGTCATTATGATTTGCTCAGGTTCGGAGGAAGCAGGTCTCAGAGGTGCAAAGGCATATGTAAGAGACCACGAAAAGGAACTCAAGAAAATTCCGACAGTTGCCATCGGTATTGATACTTTTCGTGACCTTGAGGATATGGCGGTTTACGACCGTGACCTTTCCGGAACGGTTCGTCACGATTGGGGCGCTAAGAATCTTATTAAAAATGCAGCCGCAAACTGCGGTTACGATTTGCCGTTTGCATCAATATATATCGGCGGTTGCGATGCTGCCGCATTCACGCAAAGGGGTATTAAGGCAACAGGCTTTGCCGCAATGAATCCCGATCCGCCTCGCTATTATCATACTCGTCTCGATACTCCGGAAAATCTCAGACCCGAGGCTATTTCCGCCGGTATCGAAATTCTTTGCGAAGCAATTTGTATGTACGATAAAAAGGGTCTTCCGGAACAAAAGTAACCTCTTTCTTAATTATGCGTTGGCAGTCACGGCTTTGTGACAGACAGACTGCAAATCATAAATAAAATAACACCCTCAAAGCAAAACGCTTCGAGGGTGTTTTTTGTCGGTTATTCTTTATTTTCGGCTATGTATTTTTCAACGGCTGCTTTTACAATGCTCGCTTGCGAGACACCGTTTTTTACACACAGCGATTTAAATTCGGCGACTAAATCTTTTGGCAGTATTGCGGTGATGGGAGAATAAGTTTTGTTATTATATTTTCTCTTTACCGCACTGCTTGTTGTTGTTTTGCGTTTTTCATTCGGCATAATTAAGACCTCGTTTTTTTTGATGATTGTGACGAATACTGTAATGCTTATGGCAAGTACAATTAAAC